>CAKMKL010000387.1 GCA_927443375.1 uncultured Paenibacillus sp.
CTCGTCTGATGTCCCAGGCTTTGCGTAAGCTGTCAGGTGCAATCAACAAGTCGAATACAATCGCTATTTTCATCAACCAGCTGCGTGAGAAGATTGGTGTGATGTTCGGTAATCCGGAAACAACCCCTGGCGGCCGGGCCCTAAAATTCTACTCTTCAGTACGGCTTGATGTGCGCCGTGTAGAGAGCATCAAGATGGGCAATGATGTGGTTGGTAACCGTACGAAGATCAAGGTCGTGAAGAACAAAGTAGCGCCTCCGTTTAAACAGGCAGATGTTGATATTATGTACGGTGAAGGCATATCCAGGGAAGGAAGCCTTGTAGATATCGGAACTGAAATGGATATCGTAAACAAGAGCGGTGCCTGGTATTCCTATGAAGGTGAACGTCTGGGTCAAGGACGCGAGAATGCCAAGCAATTCCTGAAAGAACATCAGGACATTGCCTTGCTGATTGAGAATAAGATCCGTGAAGCAAGCAATTTAACTACGATTGTAGCAGCGCCAACAGAGTCAGAGGTTGCGGCAGAACAAGAGGAAGAAGAAAACTTGCTGCTAGAAATCGAATAGTACCATTAAGCTAATAAGGCGCCCTGTGAATGTTGTTGCAGGGCGCTTTTCTATAAAAAACCCAAAATAGAAAAATCATAAGTCCAATCTATATATATGAAATAGCATGAGGTGATAGGCCACGATGGTAATTCAACTGAATCCCGAACCTGAAGAACAGGAAGCACAGGCACTGGCCGATTTTCCGGAAGGTGAACTGCTTGTTATAACGAAAGTAGAGCGGCAAAAAAAATCGGATCACCGCTATATCATACATTTCGGCGAGTACAACATGACAGTTCATGAGGATGTCATGATTAAATACCGGATGATTTCCGGCAGTTCGTTCATGAAAGATGATTTAGAGGAAATTGTTGTAGCCGACGAACGCCAGCGGGCGTACGTTGAGGGTCTGCGGTATTTGGAACGCAAACCGCGGACGGCGCAGGAAATGGCCCGCCGTTTAAGGGAGAAAGAAATAGGGGAGACTATTATTGGTGAAGTGCTGCAGCGCCTGCAGCAGGAGCGTCTCATTGATGATCCATTATATGCCAAGCAATGGGCAGAACAGCGCATTATGAATCAGCGTAAGGGTAAACTGTGGATTCGTCAGGAACTGCGTGAGAAAGGGATCGATAAATCGCTGATCTCGGAAGCGCTTGAGAATATTTCGCCTGAAGAGGAGCTGGAAAGCGCTCTGCAGACGGGAAGGAAGAAATGGAATATGATCCGCGGGGATGTTAACGACAAACGCAGAAAGACAGGAGCTTTCCTGATGCGGCGCGGATTTTCCGGTGATTTGGTCCGGCAGGTTATGAATATTTTACGTGAGGAAGAGGATTTTGCAGGTGAAGATGAAGAGTTTTACGATCCTGACTGATTCTCTTGACTTTAATGGCGTTATCGACTCTCTTGACAATGTCTTTTTATAAATAATAAAATATAACATGAATCGGCATAAACTAAGAATCCTTTTTCCTTCCCAAAAAGCTGAATCTTAGGAACTGGTTCGCGTACAACTCATATGAAATGTAATCGCCGGATAAGGCGGGCAGTGTGCATGTGCAGCATGTGCAGTATGGCAATCGGTGTATTACCGGTTTTTTGTATGGTGATGAACGGATAGTTTAACAACTGCACAATTCCCAAGGCTTGTTCCTTGGAGGAACCAACGAGGAGGTGAACAGATGCATCCTGCAATCTGGGTCATAATCGTTCTCGTTGTAGCTGCAATATTCTTTGGATTCGGTTATTTTATTCGTAAATCCCTTGCAGAAGCTAAAATTTCAAGTGCCGAGAAAGAAGCCGTCGTCATCGTGGAGAACGCGAAGAAAGAGGCTGAGGCGCTGAAGAAGGAAACGGTACTCGAAGCTAAGGACGAAGTCCACAGAATCCGTACTGAGGCTGAGAAAGAAACTCGTGAACGTCGGAATGAAATCCAACGGCAAGAGAGACGTTTGCTGCAAAAGGAAGAATCTCTGGATAAAAAAATGGAATCGCTTGAACGAAAAGAAGAACAAGTAGCTAACAAAGAGAAACGAATTGACGAAACGCAACAGCAAATTGATGTTATTTACAAGAATCAGGTTACCGAGTTGGAGCGCATCTCCAATTTGAGCATCGATGATGCCAGAAGTATCATTCTAAGCAATGTAGAGCAGGAAGTTCGCCACGAGACTGCGCAGATGATCAAAGAAATTGAACAGCAGGCCAAGGAGGAAGCGGACAAGAAGGCCCGCGAAATCATTACCCTGGCTATCCAGCGCTGTGCAGCTGATCATGTTGCTGAAACAACCGTGTCTGTGGTAACACTTCCGAATGAAGAGATGAAAGGCCGGATTATCGGCCGTGAAGGCCGTAATATTCGTGCACTGGAAACTCTTACTGGTATTGATCTTATTATCGATGATACGCCGGAAGCTGTTATTTTGTCGGGATTTGATCCGATTCGCCGCGAAGTGGCCCGTACGGCACTTGAGAAGCTGGTTGCTGATGGACGTATCCATCCGGCACGGATTGAAGAAATGGTGGAGAAATCCCGCAAAGAAGTGGATGAACGGATTCGCGAATACGGTGAACAAGCAACCTTCGAGGTTGGCGTTCACGGTCTGCACCCGGATCTGATCAAAATTCTCGGCCGTCTGAAGTTCCGTACGAGCTACGGTCAAAATGTACTCAAGCACTCCATGGAGGTTGCTTATTTGACTGGACTTATGGCCGGTGAGCTTGGGGAAGACATCGTGCTTGCTAAACGTGCCGGGCTGCTCCATGATATCGGTAAAGCACTGGATCATGAAGTGGAAGGTTCACACGTTGAGATTGGCGTTGAACTGGCGAAGAAATACAAAGAACATCCTGTTGTTATCAACAGTATCGCGTCCCATCACGGAGACTGTGAAGCTACTTCGGTTATTGCGATGCTGGTTGGAGCGGCTGACGCCTTGTCGGCAGCACGCCCTGGCGCACGCCGTGAGACACTGGAAACCTACATCAAACGTCTGGAAAAGCTCGAGGAGATTTCCGAAAGCTTCGAAGGCGTCGAGAAGTCTTATGCTATTCAAGCGGGCCGCGAGGTTCGTGTTATGGTACAGCCTGAGAAGATCGATGATGCAGAAAGCTTCCGTCTGGCACGCGACATAACGAAGATGATCGAGAGTGAGCTGGATTATCCGGGTCACATCAAGGTTACCGTTATCCGCGAGACACGGGCTGTTGAATACGCTAAATAAGCAAGGAAATCGGCCCCCGTGCGGGGCCTTTTTTCTTTCATACAGATTTGGTAAATGTAAACGAAGGATAGCTTTACAGTATGCTTTTAGGAGGAGAACAACATTAAAGTCTTATTTATAGGTGACATAGTAGGCAATACCGGCAGAAAAGCACTGCGTGAAATGCTGCCTTCACTGAAAAGTAAATATCAGCCGCATATCATTATCGTCAACGGCGAGAATGCTGCAGCCGGCAGAGGGATTACATCTGCGATTGCCAATGAGTTTTTTAACTGGGGGGTTCACGGCATTACGCTGGGCAACCATACCTGGGACAACAAGGATATTTTTGAATTTATCGACGACGAGCCGCGGATGATCCGCCCGGCCAATTTTCCGCCGGGAACCCCGGGCAGAGGATACACGGTCGTTAAGGGCAACGGGAAACAGCTGGCGATTGTGAATTTGCAGGGCCGCACCTTTTTGCCGGCAATTGATGATCCGTTTCGCATAGGTGAAGAGATTGTGGAGGAGCTGCGCCGGAATCACAAATGCATCCTCGTTGATTTTCATGCGGAAGCAACTTCCGAAAAGATTGCAATGGGTTATTTTATGGATGGACTGGCTTCGATAGTAGTCGGCACCCATACGCATGTGCAGAGTAATGATGATGTGATCCTGCCTGGCGGAACCGCCTACCTAACTGATGCCGGAATGGTTGGTTCAAGAGAAGGAATTCTGGGTATGGAAAAGGATGCGGTCCTTTATAAATTCACTACCCAGCTTCCGGCCCGGTTTGTGGTTGATGAAGGCAAATGGCAGTTACACGGGTTATTCGCAGAGATTGACGAGGCTACAGGAAAAGCCACACGCCTGGAGAAAATTCGCTTGCGTGAAGATGAATGGATCATGAGCTAAAACTGGACAACATGAAGTAGGAAATTCGGGAAAAATCGCCAATTTTGGGTAAAGTGTGATATTTTTTATATCGAAAAGGAGTATCTTTTGTACTATTTTCTCCGGAGTAGTCCGCAAAAAGAAGGAATTATTTCTTCTCCCGCGAATAACATCTACAGTAGTGGAAGAACACCATCATTTTCCCAGGGGAGGTACTTACTATGGATGTATTAAAAGTATCAGCTAAATCCAATCCAAATTCCGTTGCCGGCGCATTAGCGGGTGTTCTTCGTGAACGTGGATCGGCCGAGCTACAAGCTATTGGAGCAGGAGCGCTGAACCAAGCAGTCAAAGCTGTTGCCATCGCCCGGGGATTTGTCGCACCAAGCGGTGTCGACTTGATCTGCATTCCAGCCTTCACTGACATCGTGATTGATGGAGAGGATCGGACGGCGATTAAACTGATTGTTGAACCCAGATAATTAATGGACTTATTCTGATGGGCCTGTTTACTTCGAGTAAACAGGTTTTTTGCTGTGGAGGAAAAAGCTGATCATAATCGGCATAGACTAAAATGATAATGTAGCCAGAGGCAGAACTTCAGCAAACGATGTTGAAAGCGGGTGGACAGATGAAGGCAGCAGGTGGGTTTAAAGTTGCGGATTTTCACTGTGACGTACTGAGTAAGCTGCAGGCAAGTCCGGAGATCAGCTTTAAAAATGACGGCCGGCTGGATGTTACTATGGAACGGCTTGCTGCGGGAAATGTAGGATTGCAGGTTTTCGCGATTTATTTGTCTGAGGCTAGAGGAAGACCAAGCTTTGAAAGTGTGCTCGGCCAGCTCGACCTGTTCCGCGAGAAGATCATTGGCTCTGAGCAATTGCTGTGGCTGCGCTGGAAGGAGGAAGTAGTAGAAGTTACTGCGGCGGCAACGGCCGGGGGAGTGCTCTCTCTAGAGGGTGTAGACGGCCTGGAGGGCAATCTGTTCTATGCGCAGCTGTGTTTTGAGCTGGGAGTGCGATTGTTCGGAATAACTTGGAATTATGCCAACTGGGCGGCTGACGGCGTGCTGGAAGCAAGAAACGGCGGGTTTACGGAAAAAGGCCGGCAACTGATTGAATGGTGTAACAAAAGCGGAATGCTGCTGGATGTGTCGCATTTGGCGCCAGCAGGATTTTGGGAGCTGACGGAGCGCAGTAAACGTCCGTTTATAGCTTCGCATTCCAATGCAGCGGCTATTTGCGGCCATCCCCGCAACCTGAGTGATGAGCAGATCAAGGCGCTGATCGCCATGGACGGGCGGATGGGCCTCACCTTCGTCCCCTGGTTTGTCCGTGATGGAGGCGGAGCGGACCGTGATGATGTGCGGAGACATATTGAGCATGTCTGCAGCTTAGGGGGGACCAAACAGCTGATGTTCGGCTCTGATTTTGACGGCATTGATGCATGGGTAGAGGGGTTAGAGCATCCGGGGAAATATGCGGAGTTTGCCGAGCTGCTGGTAAAATATTATCCGGAGGATGAGGTGCGGGGCTGGCTATATGACAATGCAATGCGGTTTTTAAGCGAGTATTTACCACCCAAGCCTTAACGTCAAGTCATTTCTGAACAGGGTAGATTAAATGGCGAAACCGTGACACTATTGGGTTCAAAGGCAGGGGAATACCGAAAAAAAGACGCTCATTGTGAAGAGGGTCTTTTTATTTTTGGGTAAGAAGAGGTATAATGATCAGTGGCTTGTACAGATACTAGAGAAAATACAAGGAGTGACTTTACAATGAGCAAGACTGTACCCGTAGGTGTGTCGGCCCGACATATTCACCTTACGCAGGAGCATGTGGAAGCGTTGTTTGGCCCAGGCTATCAACTGACTGAGTTCAAACCGCTCTCCCAAACAGGACAATTCGCAGCAAATGAGCAAGTAGCGGTAATCGGCAGCAAAGGGAAGTTCGACAAAGTAAGAATTCTCGGACCTGTCCGCCCGGCATCGCAATTGGAAATTTCCCGCACAGACTCTTTCAGCCTCGGCGTGAAAGCCCCTGTCCGTGAATCCGGACATATCGAGGGCACACCAGGCATTACTCTTAAAGGACCAGCCGGTGAAGTTGAACTGGAAACAGGCGTTATTATTGCAGCCCGTCACATTCACTTCCATACTTCCGAAGCAGAAGCTTGGGGCATTTCCGACAAGCAAATGCTAAAGGTCCGTCTTGGCGGAGAACGCGGTCTGGTACTTGAAAACGTGCTTGCGCGTGTATCCGACAGCTTTGCACTCGATATGCACATCGACACCGACGAAGCCAATGCTGCAGGTGCCAACAACGGCGACACAGCTGAAATTGTAGATTAGTCTTACATTTTATACAGTAGGGAGCGGGGGACAGTCCTCCGCTCCTTTTTTATGGTATGTTTTCTGAGTACGATTCCGGGATTCTATTTTTCGGGGTTATTTTATATCCGGATCTGTGGTATCATTATGTGTTATGACTTAGCTCTGCGCTATGTGGAAACGCAGGAATAAACGTAATCCCGCAAAGCCGGGTGATCTGAAAATATATGTATTAGAAACTAAGGAGACATACATGACTTTTAATGAGCTTAATTTAACCCCAGCGATTCTCAAGGCGTTAAGCCTGGAAAACTATACATCCCCAACACCGATTCAGGAAGAAGCTATACCTGCAGCTCTTGCAGGTAGAGACGTACTGGGCTGCGCGCAGACCGGAACAGGCAAAACCGCTGCTTTTTCTTTGCCGATCATCCAGCTGTTAAGCCAGCAGCCGGCCGTCAACGGCGGGAAACGCCGTATTCGTTCGCTGATTCTCACCCCAACCCGGGAGCTGGCGCTGCAAATCTATGAAAATATTCAGGCCTACAGCAAATTCACCGGTATCCGTTCTACAGCCATTGTTGGCGGTGTATCGCAAAAGGCACAGGAGCGGGCGTTAAGCCAGGGAGCGGACATTCTGATCGCCACACCGGGCCGTCTGATCGACCTGATCGCCCAGAAGCATGTGGACCTGCAATATGTGCAGATTCTGGTGCTGGACGAAGCCGACCGGATGCTGGATATGGGCTTCATTCATGACGTTAAACGGATTATTGCCAAAATGCCAAGCAAAAAGCAAACCTTGTTCTTCTCCGCGACGATGCCGTCGGAGATTTCACAGCTGATCAAGACGCTGCTCGTGAATCCGGTGAAAATCGAGATTACCCCGGTATCTTCCACGGTAGACCGCATCGAACAGTCTGTGTATTTGCTGCAGAACGGTAATAAGCAGAATCAGCTGAACCGCCTGCTGCAGGACCAATCGATTGTGTCGGCACTGGTCTTCACCCGCACCAAACGCGGCGCTGACCGGGTGACCCGTGATTTGGCCAAAATTAATATTACAGCCCAAGCAATTCACGGCAACAAGTCGCAGAATGACCGCCAGAATGCGCTGCGCAATTTCAAGAGCGGGGCGACTCGCGTGCTCGTGGCAACTGACATCGCTGCCCGGGGGATCGATATTGATGAGCTGTCCCATGTCATCAACTTTAACCTGCCGAACATTCCGGAAACCTATGTCCACCGTATTGGCCGTACCGGCCGTGCAGGAATGAGCGGCGTTGCTATTTCATTGTGTGAAGAGGAAGAGATTCCTTACCTGAAGGATATTCAGAAGCTGATCGGCAAGTCGATTCCAGAAATCAAAGAACATGCCTATCCGATGTCCAAAAGCACACTGGCGCTGCTGAATGACCGTCCGGCTAAAGCACCAGCCAAACCGGCAGCAAAATCCAAAGCGAATCCGCCGCGCAAGCCGAAAACGGAATGGTTCACGCAAGGGAACAAACCGAAGAGTGGAACAAACGGTCAAGCCAGTCCGGACTCCGGCAGCAGAAGTGGCGGCCGGGTCAGCGGAAGCGCAAACGACAGACCTGCAGGAGCACGGAACGCGGGAGCAGGCAAACCTGGCGCGAGTGTTAACGGTTCTCAAGGGAATAGAACTGGCGGATATGCTAAAGGTGCGCAGGGTAACCGGCCAGGCGGAGCCGGCGGAATAGCTAGTGGTTCTGCCGCAGGCAGACCTGGAGCCCGCTCAGGCGGAAGCCAGGGCAGACCTGGCGGCCAGTCGAGCCCGAACCGAAACGGCAATAAAGCCCCGGTTAATGCCGGCAGAACCCAATAATCAGCTGCTCTATCCATGATGCAGCGTCCTTTCCTTTAAGGAGAGGACGCTGTTTTTTTGTATAATTAATAATAAATTAACAGATCCGATTTACACAAAAAAACCCGTATTGCACGCTCTGCATAGAGTGTGCAATACGGGTTTTTGCTTCTAAGGTCATCATTTAATGACGAAGGACTTAACCGGCGAGATAAGCACCCAGCTCTTCGCGCAGCGCTTCGCTAATCGATGTCATCGGCAGGCGGAGGGTATCTGAAGCAATCTCACCCTGTACGCTGAGCAGCCATTTGATCGGGGCTGGGTTCGATTCTTTGAAGAGCAGCTTCATGAGCGGTACCAGCCGGTCGTATTCGGCTCTGGCAGCATCAACCTGGCCGGCTTTGTATTGTTCGAAGATGCTCAGGAACTTCGCGGTATGCACATTGGCGGAAGCCAGCATGCCTCCGGCGGCTCCGCAGCCCAGCATGTCGAAGAAACTTAGATCGTCACCACAGAGCACCGGCTTGGAGCCGAGGCGGGACAGCTCAGAGACGAGCAGCGGCGAACCGGAGCAGTCCTTCAGGCCGACAACGTTGTCCATCTCCAGGATGGTGCGGGCAGTATCGACGGTCATGCCGACTCCGGCACGGCCCGGAATGTCATAGGCGATGATCGGAATGCCGACTTCGGCTGCCTTGCGGAAATGGGCAATGATGCCCGCTTGAGAAGGACGGCTGTAGTAAGGCACGACAACGAGTGCAGCATCGGCTCCCAGGCTCGCAGCAAGCTCTGTACGGGCGACGGTAGACATTGTATCATTGGTACCTGTACCGATGACCAGCGGAATATCACTGCCTTGCAGCAGCTGCTGTGAGGCAGTGATCAGTGTCTGTAATTCTTGTATGTTGACTGTCGGCGATTCTCCAGTGGTTCCATTTACGACCAGACCATGAATTTTGTTCTTGATGATGTTGTTCACATAACGCTGATACGAAGGTAGATCAATCTCGCCGGCGGCATTGAACGGTGTTACCACGGGAACATAGATTCCATAAATCTGTTCTTTTGTTAACATGAATATCGTCCTCCAAATTTTTAAATCCTTTTATTCTACTTTAGCATGGAACAATCCATCGGCGTTAGCTATAATAAATGATATGGGTCATCAATAATATTGATGTTATATCACGGTCTAAAGGGTGAGTGAAATGGATTTAACCTATATGCGGACCTTCCGCGAGGTGGCGAAGCGCCAGAGCTTCACGCGTGCAGCAGAGGAACTGGGGTATGCCCAGTCCAGTGTAACCATGCAGATTCAGAAGATTGAAAAAGAATACGGAGTCACGCTAATGGAACGTCATGGACGTATCCTGCGCCTGACTCCGCCTGGAGAAGAGCTACTGAAGCTATTCGTGGAAATTCTTGATTTATATGACCGCTCCAAAGAAACCATTGCCCAGCAGATCGGCGGTACGCTGACTATCGGAACAATTGATTCACTGGCCGCCTTTTACCTTCCGCCTTTTCTGCAGCAGCTGCGGACGACATTTCCCGGACTCAACATCCATCTGCAAACAGAGCAGGAAGCGAATCTGGTGTCCAAAATCAGGGACGGAGAGGTGGATATTGGCCTTATGCTGGACCGGAATACGTCCGATTCGCTGCTGGAGCGGACAATTATCCGGGATGAGCCGCTGGTACTGGTGGCACCCGCTGATCATCCACTGGCGAAGCTTACAAATATTACCCTGCAGGATCTGAACAACTGTGAGCTGATTGTCTCGGAAGAGAGCTGTATCTACCGCAGCCTGTTTGAGAATCTGCTCCGAGAGCACGGAATCGTGTTCCGGATCGGCTTTGAGCTATCCAACCTGGAAGCCATCAAACGCTGTGTGCGGAACGGTCTGGGGATTGCCCTGCTGCCGAGAATTGTGGCTGAGGAAGAGATTGAACGCGGGAATCTGGCCGAGCTGCCATTTACCCATCCGGAGATTCATTTTGACCTGCAGCTGCTCATTCATCCGAAGAAGTGGAAGTCACTGCCGCTGCAATCCCTGATTCAGATGCTGCAGGCGGATGCTGAGGCGAAGTCTATGGCACTTTGATGCTAATATCTGGATAAACTGAAACATTGCGATAATACCAAGTTTAAGGTCTGTTGATCATAGACTTGCTGGCGTAAATTACCCTCCAGGATTGTGTGGGCCCATGCCAAGCACCGATAATAATGATCGGGTTCACCTGTCCGTATTCTATAATGGCAAAAATCCAAGTGAGTCTGATACTCCTCGGCAGTGGGATCGATACCGATCAGGCGCAGCTGATCTCTGCGGATACATTCAGATTGGACCTCTTGTATCCCTTGGTGGATACTGGAGATCTGATTGGGATGTTGTCTGTACATAAGCAGTACCTCAGGCAGATTGACCATCTGCGTGACTGCGCTTAACCGGTTCCATATTTCATAATCCTCCGCATGCAAGTAATAGAGATACCTGATGCCATGCTGCTCCAGCACGGATTTGCGCATCATAACCGATGGGTGCACGATGGTGCAATGGAATAACTGCCAGCATTTGATCGCCTCGTGGTTCAAAGGCTTCGTAGAGACACCGCCCCTACCGAGCAAATAGACCTGAGAACCGCAAACGCCGCAGTGCGGGTGGGCATCCATGAAGCTCACTTGACGTTCAAACCGGTGGGGCAGAGCAATATCATCACCATCCATCCGTGCAATATACTCCCCTGTACATAAATCAATCCCCTGGTTTAAGGTCTCGATTAATCCCTGGTTCACGGTATGCGCCAGTACTCTAATCCTCTTATCATCGAATTTATTAATAATATCTAAGGTGCCGTCGGTCGATCCGTCATCCAGAATAAGCAGCTCGAAATCAGAATAGGTTTGCGTTAAAATGCTGCAGATCGCTTCTTCAATATACGGTGCCATATTATAAACCGGCATGAGCACTGATATTTTAACCATTATTTTCACCTTCCTATACTTTTCTAAATTTATAGTACGCAAGTATCAGGAAGGCTGACCTGCATACTAGACCAGATGTCCGGATATCGTGCGGATAGTCCAAACCCTTTATCTATGGGATTAATTAAATATAGATAAATGGACGAGGGGGAATGGGTCATGGATTTCAATGGGATTAAAGGAACTTACGATGTCATTTTCAGCTTGGGACAAAACTGTCTGGTTGCGGACCAGTTGTCGCGTCATATGCTCAGAAAAATTGGAGGCGTCCTTGACTGGGTAGCGTCACCTGCTTTGCCGAGGGTGAGTAAGCTTTTGCGGAATCAGTTTATGAACTACATGGAATTCCCGAATCTGGCGATTACCGGCATTAATGAGCATGCAGGCTGTTATATTGTGAGGGATGCAGCCTACCATATCTTCTCGCACCACGACTTTCCGCTTTCTGAGAATACTCCGACCCAGCTGCTGAGCTACCCGGAGCTTAGGGAGAAAATCACCCGTCGTGTTCCGCGGTTTCTGGAAACGCTCAGAAACTCCAACCGGATTCTATTTATCCGCACTGAAGGGACAATCCATGAAACGGCGGAGCTGCTGGACGTGCTAAACACGCTTGTGGCCGGTGAATTTAATTTGCTCGTGATTAATCATGCCCCGGTAAGCGGAATTGTGGAAACCCCGTGGCCTTTTCATAATGTATGTGCCCTGCAAATCCCCTTGGTGCCGGATGAGTTTCACGATAATGACTATTTATGGAAAACTCTCCTGGAAGGATTCCATATACGTTACTAATCATGGGCCAAAAATGAATCTCTATGCAGCAGGATATTGACATCAAAAACGTGGATATGGTATATAAAAGGAAGTGTTAGCACTCATCATTGTGGAGTGCTAATCATCCGGAAGTCATCCGAAGGATATTTTTGAAAGGAGATTTCGATATTCATGTCCAAAAAAGAGTTCAAAGCCGAATCCAAAAGACTGCTGGAAATGATGATTAACTCCATCTATACACAGCAGGAGATTTTCCTGCGGGAGCTGATCTCGAATGCAAGCGATGCCATCGACAAAATCTATTACAAAGCACTGTCCGATGAGGGTCTGGTGTTCAATAAAGAGGATTATTACATTAAAGTAACTGCTGATAAAGCTAACCGGACATTGGCGATTTCTGATACCGGGATCGGGATGACGCAGGATGAGCTGGAGAACAACTTGGGGATTATTGCGAACAGCGGCTCTTTTGCATTCAAGAAGGATAATGAAGCCAAGGACGGCCATAACATTATCGGGCAGTTCGGGGTTGGTTTCTATTCCGCCTTTATGGTTGCTGAGGATGTTACTGTTATCAGTAAGGCACTGGGCAGTGACCAGGCTTACAAATGGGAATCACAAGGCGCTGACGGGTATACGATTGAGCCTGCTGAGAAGGAAGCTGTCGGTACCGAAATTATTTTGAAGATTAAGGCGAATACCGAGGAAGACAATTATGACGAGTTCCTGGAAGAATACCGTCTGAAATCAATCATTAAGAAATATTCCGACTTCATCCGCTTCCCGATTAAAATGGACATCACCTCCAGCAAGCCGAAGGAAGGCAGCGAAAACGAGGTCGAACAGGTTCAGGAAGAGCAAACCGTCAACAGCATGGTGCCGATCTGGCGCAAGAATAAGAACGAGCTGACCGAAGAGGATTACAACAACTTCTCCTTGTCCCCTTCGGCAGCAGCCTTCAAGGATTTGAAAACATCGTGGTTCACGTTGATTTCCAGCACCTTGTCAGCTTGAACCTCTTGGCCGTTAGGCATCGCTTTGAGGATTTTCTCCATCTCAATCGTCAGCTCACCTTCGGTGGACAGGCAGACCGGATGGGATTTCAGCCGCTTGGAGGCTTTGACTGCCTTCACTTTGCCGGACAGGATGCCCTGCATGGCTTCGAACAAGCCCTTGTTCTCATTTTCTTCCTCTTCCGACGGTTTGTCTGCTGCATCTTCGATGCCGAGGTCCCCGCTGGAAACGTTTTTGAATTCTTTTTCCTTGTAGGACATAATCATCTTGATTGCAAATTCATCGATATCATCAGTGAAATAGAGAATTTCATAGCCCTTGTCCGAAACCATCTCCGTCTGCGGCAGCTTCTCGATCCGTTCTACCGATTCCCCGGAAGCGTAATAGATATACTTCTGGTCTTCCGGCATTCTCTCGATGTATTCAGCCAGTGTAACCTGTTTCTTCTCCTTGGAGGAGTAGAACATCAGCAGGTCCTGGAGGGTTTCCTTTTCCATGCCGTAGTCATTGTATACACCGAACTTCAGCTGTCTGCCAAAAGATTTATAGAACGTCTCGTATTTCTCACGCTCGTCCTTCAGCAGGCTCAGAAGCTGGCTCTTGATCTTGCTCTTGATGTTCTTCGCAATCAGCGTCAGCTGGCGGTCATGCTGCAGCAGCTCGCGGGAAATGTTAAGCGAGAGATCCTCGGAATCCACCATTCCTTTGACGAAGCTGAAGTAGTCCGGCAGCAGGTCGGCGCATTTGTTCATGATCAGCACGCCGCTCGAGTAAAGCTCCAGGCCTTTTTCATACTCTTTGGTGTAATAATCAAACGGAGTATTCTCCGGAATGAACAGGATCGCGTTATACACCACAGCGCCATCGGCACTGATATGGATATGCTTAAGCGGCTTGTCGAAGCCGTAGCGTTTCTCCGAGTAGAAGTTGTTGTAATCCTCTTCGGTCAGCTCGTTCTTATTCTTGCGCCAGATCGGCACCATGCTGTTGACGGTTTGCTCTTCCTGAACCTGTTCGACCTCGTTTTCGCTGCCTTCCTT
>CAKMKL010000388.1 GCA_927443375.1 uncultured Paenibacillus sp.
ACAGCCTAAAAAGCCCGCGATAGAATCGCGCGCACCGTTAATAATCTTTTTGGCGGAACGTCCGAACTGATGTACACTGGACGCATTGCCGTATTGTTCGATCATTATATTGTACATAACCTTAGCCACCTCCGGATGAACCGGGGTTGAGGCGGCGTGGTCCAAATAGATGGGCTTCATGACTTGTTTCTCCGCTTCTTGAAATTGAATTTCAGTATTTTCTTACAGGACTACTCGATTATACTGCTGAACAGATTCTTTTACCACCCGGGAATAAACACAATATTGTAATATCTGTCAATTGGCTGCACCCCAAATCCTCCGGCAGGTATTCAGCTAATTTTCAGCTTCCGCTGATATACTGCCTCGGCGAGCACTCTGATTTTAAGAGATTCTAAATTCTTCCAGACGGGCAGCAAGCTCATCCTCGGAGATGACCTCAATGCCGTTTTTCCGCAGCAGTGCGGCCGTTACGCCTTCTCCGGGAATTTTCCGGCCTGCGAATTCTCCGTTATAGATCATTGTACTTCCGCAGGAGGGGCTGTTCTGCTTGAGCACTACGGTAGCAGCGCCGGATGCACGGGCTTTCTCAAGAGTCACATGAGCTCCCTTTAGATACATCCCGGTAACATCATTTCCCGATCTGTCGATCACCCGGGCCTTCCCGTTCAGCACATCTTCACCGGTTCCGCCGACGATTTCCGCCGGTTCTCTGGGGGTAGAGAAGCCGCCAAGCAGCTCGGGGCAGACAGCAATGGCTTTGCCGCTGCCCAGCAGACTCATCAGACTCTCTTCCAGACAATCTGTACCATTATATCTGACTTTCATCCCGGCCAGACAGGAGCTTACCAATATCACAGGATCACTCGCTTTCTTTACTTCACTATTTAATGCAGCATGATTTATAATAGCTGTAACTGTTCAATTTCTATTAATAATAAACCCCCAAGAAGCATAGCACGGGCCCTTAAAGCTGTAAACTTTGCCGCCCAGTAGCAGATTAAAACGGAGGTGCAGCCAGGATGTGCGGCAGATACACGATTACAGTAACGATGGAGGAATTGATGCTGCGTTATTTTACAGATGACTCCAGTATTGTCCATTACGCGCCTAAATTCAATGCGGCTCCGATGCAGCATATTCCGGCGGTCATTCATAACGGCACCTCTAACAAGCTGGGAGTACTGCGCTGGGGGCTGGTACCTTCCTGGGCCAAGGATGATAAAGCCGGAAGCAAAATGATTAATGCCCGCGCAGAATCACTGCTGGAGAAAGTCTCCTTTAAAGGGCTGATCCGCTCACGCCGCTGCCTCATCCCGGCCGACGGGTTTTATGAGTGGAAGCAGCAGGCAGGCGGTAAACAACCGATGCGGATTGTACTGCAGGACCGGAGTATTTTTTCGATGGCCGGCTTATATGATATTTGGACAGATGGCAGCGGCAACAAGCTCAGCACCTGTACGATTATTACGACAGAGGCGAACAGCCTGATGGCGGACATTCATGACCGTATGCCGGTTATTCTCAGCCCGGAAGCCGAATCACGATGGCTGGACCGCAGCAATCAGGACATTCCTTCCCTTATGCGCCTGCTCCGGCCGTACGATGCGGCACAGATGCGCGCCTATCCGGTATCCTCAGAGGTTGGCAATGTGCGCAATGACTATAAAGATCTTATTAAAGAAGCCTAATGCATCCGCGGCAAACATTACAACTTTGTCAATTATCCATTTTTGCGTGTAAAGAAAAGTCAGTTGGTTTAATGAAGTACATGGCTATAAACAGCATATATATTAAGAGGAGATAGTATTTTGCAAACACTCAAATTCCAACAAGCGATCGCTGAAGGAACTCTGCTCGAGATTCATCTGATCAGCGGTGAAACCTATAGAGGGATATGTAATAAGGGTAAGTTAACGGATTCCTTCGAGCTAAAAACAGACAAAGGTCTATTGTCCTTGCCCTATTGGACGATAAAACGGTTCAAAAAAATATAGATGCGGTAAGCATTCATGAGGGGTCTTTGCCTTTCTTTCTAAGCAGCTTGGCTTTGGCCAGAGTGGTCCCTTGCGGGAAGGAAGTGAACTGGCTTTTGGACATGCCGATTTGTTGAGAGGTGTAGATGCCGGTATGTCCTGAGAATAAATAACTCACGAGACAAGCGATAAAGAGGTAAACGGCCCCTTCGGCTCCAAACAATTCAATGCCCATCAAAAAGCAGGCGATAGGCGTGTTAGTGGCACCGCAGAATACGGCGACAAAACCGAGTGCGGCCAGAAAAGGGGCATACAGATGTAAAAACCCGGATAATGCATGTCCCAATGTAGCACCAATGGCAAATAACGGAGTGACTTCCCCGCCTTGAAAGCCTGCCCCCAAGGTCAGCGATGTGAATACAAGCTTCCCTAAGAAGGCAAACGGAGCAACGTCTCCGGTAAAGGAATCCTGAATCAGAGGAATCCCCAGCCCCAGATAATCTCTAGTTCCCAAAACATACACCAGAACAATAACCACTGCGCCACCGACAGCACTTTTTATCATTGGATTAGCGAACCAGCGGGTATAGCCCTTTTTCAGCGCATGAGTCAGCTCACTGAACAGGATGCTCGTAAGTCCAAACAGGATGGAAGCAAACACAACCTTAAGCAGCACTACAAATGTCAGAGAAGGAATATCTCCAATGGGAAAGTGCAGATGGGTAATCCCCCAGAATGAAGTAGCTGTCAAGTTACCGACAAAACTGGCGATAAAAGCAGGCATGAGCGCTTCATGGCTGATTAATCCAATCGCCAGCACTTCCAGTCCAAACACCGTTCCCGCTAAAGGCGTTCCAAAGATCGAGCCGAAGCCGCCGCTAATCCCGCAAATCAGCAGAATCCTCCGGTCTACGGGGCCGACCTTTAACATCTTTCCAAACCAATCGGCCAGGCTGCCGCCCATCTGCACCGCAGTCCCCTCGCGCCCCGCTGAACCTCCAAACAGATGGGTGATCAGTGTTCCAAATAAAACAAGCGGTGCCATCCTCAGCGGAACAGCTTCATTACCCTCTTGAATTTGCTCCAGAATTAAGTTATTCCCCTTAGCACTGCTGCCTCCATATCTGAAATACAGCAAGCTGACCAGCGCCCCTCCCAGAGGAAGCAAAAAGAGCAGCCACGGATGGGCCAATCTTATATCCGTCACAAAGTCCAGGCTTTTCAGAAAAAAGGCTGACGCTGTTCCTGCTAATATCCCCACTCCGCCCCCGAGTAGAATCCACTTCAATAAAGTTCCCCAAGATGCGGCAAACCACCATTTCTCAGCAGCCTCAGACCATTTTTGTTTCAACCGGGTCATACCATTCGTTCCCTTCGCATGAAAATCGTACATAAAAATAGACTCCTACCAGGAAATATTTCGCTGGTAGGAGTCATCAGCCTCGCGGCAGTTACGGCGAACTCCATCGCCCTAGTATCGTAGACTTATTTTAGTATTTCACATCAGAATCGTCAATAGTGAGGCTGGCCAGTTTCGAAGAGTTCCGGCATTTTATTCACAATCTTGTCGATAGGTGTCACAAATAACACATAAACACGCACTCTATCGACACAATGTGACATCTGAGTCATTTATAATAACAATAGTAAACAGGTAAGTTTTATATACTTTCAAAAAACCTACATGTACCTTACCCTATATGCCTAAATATTTCATTTTTTATCAGTTTACCAAAATAATTGTACTACAAAATATTATATTGACGTAAGAATTATTAACATGTAGTATAAACCATAATTTATATACAAAGGTTTTGCCCGCCAGGTTGGGAAGCTTCTTTCTGTCTCTAATTGACCTCTGGTCTATTCAGCGCCCCGTGCTGCACTTCAGAAACGGACGTCGCCTAACAGAGCAAAGGGTTATACAGTGGGCAGAAGAAATACTTCAACATCATTAAGATTCATTCATTGGGCAAGCACACTATCTAACTGCCGAGGAGGTCGAACAAAGCCTTAGACTACAGAGAGACAGCAAGAACGCGGACTGCATCCCAGAACAACTCAATTTTAAGTCCAGTATCCAGGTAAACCTAATTACCCGCACTTAAAAAAGGAGGCGTAAACGGAATGACAAAAAAAAGAAATTGGTGGTCTATCTTACTTATCGTATCGCTCATAGGAATTTTGTTCACTGGCTGCAGTACAAATAACACTGCAAATACTCCTAACGCAACTGCAGAGAGCACAGCTCCTGCTGAAAGTGCAGCACCAGAAGCCTCCGCACCGGCAGCTGACGCACCGGTTGACGGCGGAACCCTCGTAATGAGCAACTTCTCCGATATCGTTAATATTAATCCGCTCCTGATTGGCGACACCTCTTCAGGCGATATCGCCAACTTCGTATTCGCACAAATCTATGATCTGGACCGCGCAGGCAATGTAACCGCTGAACCGTGGTCGCTGGCGGCAGAGCTTCCAGAAATTTCAGCAGATGGTCTGACCTACACCGTTAAATTGAAAGATACCATTAAATGGAGTGACGGGCAGCCGATCACTGCAGATGATGTAGTGTATACAGTCGAAACAGCGAAGAATCCGGAAACCGGATCACCGCTTACCAGCCAGTTCGATAAAGTGAAGACCGTCGAGAAGATCGACGATCATACTGTTAAATTTACAATGAGCCAGGTGTATGCACCGTTCCTGTATGCGTTGTGCCAAGCCATTGTACCTGCGCATGTTCTGAAGGATGTTGCTCCAAAAGAAATACAAACCAATCCATATGGTACAGACCCGGCTAAAACCGTAACAAGCGGACCATGGAAATGGACAGCCTGGAAACAAGGCGAAAGCCACACGCTGGATGCCAATCCAGACTATTGGGGCGAAGTTAAACCTCACATCTCCCAGCTGATTTACAAAGTCTACGCAGATCAGAATACCGAGGTTCAAGCTATCCTGAAAGGCGATATTGACCATATCAGCGCCATTCCGGTAACACAGGTTGAGGCAGCCAA
>CAKMKL010000389.1 GCA_927443375.1 uncultured Paenibacillus sp.
GTGCGACAGGTAAGGAGTACTCATGTCCATGCCCAACAATTGGACATGAATCTCGCCCTTCTTGTTATCACCTTCGCGGCTAACCTTGAGGGTGTCGGCCTTCAAGTAAACGCCACCGGCACGACCGCCACCAGTACTGGCCAAGGAATTTCCTAGCGCCGGGATCGACTTCAACTGGACGCCTGCAGTCTCTCAGCAGCACGTGATTGATTGGCAGCAAGCAACTGTTCAAATTCAGTAAGGCAACCCAGGAGGATTTGTGATGACAAGATACGGGCAACAAAGACAGTTTCTAAAATCTAATTTCCATGAATTCAAACATATAAAAACAGATAAGATCAAGGGAATAACACAGCCGCCAATTGTTAAGCCCTTTGATTCGGAAGCAGTACTTATCGATTTGCCGAAGGTCAGCAAAGATGTTGTTAGTAATGACAATATTTTTGATTGTATAGATCAAAGAAGAAGTACCCGGTTTTATTCTGCGGACACTTTAAGTCTCGAAGAGTTATCCTATTTATTATGGGCAACCCAAGGGATCACGGGGATGAATAAGAACGGGCTGACGATGCGGACGGTACCCTGCAGCGGGGCGACACATACCTTTGAAACCTATTTGATGATTATGCGGGTAGAAGGCATTCAGCAGGGAATCTACAGATACCTTCCGGTAGAACACAAGCTCTTATTTATGTTTGAATTGGACGAGCTTGAACAAAAGATTGATGCGGTTACTTTGGATCAGCCCTTTGTCCCTAACTTTGCCAAGAAGGCTGCTGTTCTGTTCGCATGGAGTACAACACCCTACCGGTCAGAATGGAAGTATGATATTTCAGCCCACAAAAAAATCCTCATTGATGTTGGACATGTATGCCAAAACCTTTATTTATCCAGTGAATCCATCGGTGCAGGTGCTTGCGCAATTGGAATCTATGATCAAAAGCTGATTGATGAGATTTTGGCATTAGACGGTGATGAAGAATTCGTGATCTATATGGGCGCAGTGGGGAAGAAACGGGAATAGCGGCCCGCAGCTGCTTCAGAAGTGGCACCTTTATGCCTTCCTTTATCCTCCGGGATGAGGGGAGGTTTTTTGTTGCGGGAAATTACTGGTACAAGAATATTTAAATATAACAATAATAATATATTTATTAACATTACTTTTTTATTGTAAAACGATATATTTTGTGTTAAATTCGAATTAATCACAAGAATAAGCGGGGGATTTTTCATGGAACGTGGAACTACACTCTTTTTAAGGGCGGCTGTTATTCTGATTGGCATTCCGGTACTTGCGATTTGCATTTTTCTGGTACCCGGGATTGGGGAATTTGCTGCCGAATTGTATCCGGATTATCGTTTTTTGAAGGTGCTCGTTTGGATCGATCTGTATGCAACGGCACTGCCCTTCTACTTCGCCCTGTATCAGGCCTTCAAGCTGTTAGGCTACATTGACAAGCAAAAAGCGTTCTCGGAATTATCGGTAGAGGCTCTGAAGCGTATAAAATACTCTGCGCTTGCCATCAGCAGCTTGTTTGTACTGGGGATGCCGCTCTTCTACCTTATGGCGGAGAAAGACGATGCGCCGGGGATCATAGTCATCGGAATGATTCTGATTTTTGCCTCCATGGTCATCGCCGTGTTTGCGGCAGTGCTTCAAAGGCTTTTAAAAGAGGCCATCGAACTAAAATCCGAAATTGATCTGACGGTCTGAGGTGAAGATAATGGCGATTATAATCAATATTGATGTGATGCTGGCAAAACGGAAGATGAGCGTAACCGAGCTCTCGGAGCGGGTGGGAATCACGATGGCTAACCTTTCTATTCTGAAAAACGGCAAGGCAAAGGCGGTCCGGTTATCCACCTTGGAGGCGATATGCAAGGCTTTAGAGTGTCAGCCCGGAGATATTCTGGAATACAAAAGCGACGAGAGCAGTGAGTGAACTGAAGATAAGCAGATAAAAGGCCGCAGCTCCGGAGCATCCTCCGGGCCTGCGGCCTTTGGTTACAGGTTAAGTTGTTCATTCCTTCTTTATCTGGAGCCGCTAAGATTAATGGTATTTGACCGACTTAATCCGGGCCTGTTCTTCATAAGTGAGCGGGCTTGGGGATTGTGGCGTATGCAGATGCCGTTGTACGGTGTATTCCATCTTCAGATAGTCTTCCTCTCCGGATGTCATCCCCGGCTGCCAAATTCCTATTACCCAATTTTTAAATTCCTTAAGTCCTTCCAGCATTACGTTCATCCTCCTTGAGCGATGAAATCTATAGTCAACAGCTTCTTTGGTTACGCTTTCATTATAGCACAACCAACGAAATTTGAAAGAGATGTCCACAGGAAAAAGACATTTCTTTGTGACCATTGTATGATAACCTCATTTTCTTTAAGGGTTTTGTATTCTACCACAGGAACCTTGTATTTATACAGGAGACACTTTGTACAAGCCTTGATTTCGGCTCTATATCCGCAAATCTAGCGCAGCCGAATCACCTAATATCCCCCTTTTCGGGAGAGGACAGGCTTATATTTGTGATATACGTCACATTTTTTTATTGACAGCCCTTATGCAGGGATTTATGATAAATCCAGCATAAATGATAACGATTATCATTTACACATGAGGACGTTGCTCTACTATCTTTTATATAAACAAAGGGGTGTTCTAATTGAAATTTAATTACGCTGTTCCTGCCGGGCATCGATATTCGGGTCCAGATCCCCCAGCGCTTCGGCAATCGGTTCGATCCGTTCATAGTGCATGCGTGAAGGTGCGTACAGCGCTTTGGCTTCCTCAAGCTGCCCGGCTTTTACAGCCGTGGTGAAGCTTTCGGTCATTTTGACGAACGCATCGCATTGCTCGATTACATAATTGCGGTATTGTTCAATAGCTGAGGTTAAATCGGCAGCAGCGGATGCGGTGGTTGAAGCGGGCGCATTGGCTGCATTACTGCTGCTTGCAGCAGCGGCCTCATTTCCCGAATTGTTGTTGTTGTTGTTGTTGTTGTTGCTTGCACACCCTGTGAACAGAATGGAGGCAACGAGCAGCCCGACAGGAACCTTGTATTTATACAGGAGACACTTTGTACAAGCCTTGATTT
>CAKMKL010000390.1 GCA_927443375.1 uncultured Paenibacillus sp.
GTGTGTTTTCTGTGTCTTTCATTGCTGTTGTCAATTGTTTAATCTTATGTTCATGATTCATTTCAATCCCCGTCCTTTCGGTTCTTTACTATCTTTTACCCGATTAAGACGGTTTGTAAATTTATGAGTTCAATCTATATAGATATTTCTATTTCGGGATTGGGGGTGACTCCAGAGAATGTTTGGACTTCCAGCCGCTGTTGTCTGCAGATTTCTTGATTTTGCCCGCTGTTGCGGTAGAAATCCGCAGACAAAGGCGGACGCTTCCGCTCTTCCAGTTCCAAAATTCCCTTCCGCCACTCTTTCCCTAGCTCAAATATTCAAGTTCAATTCTAACCATTTCATTTTATATATTTTCCATATTACCACAAACTGCCTTTTTCCTGAAAAGCAGAAAAAAAGGCAGTAATAGTAAAAAGGGCTGAATCCTTCCTCATTCGGAAGGATTCAGCCTTTTACTACTTATTACAGCCGTTCACTAAGAAACGGCAATTTAAATTTAGCCTCCAACACGCGCAAGTTCACGCATATTGGCTTCGAAGGCAGCCATCAGGGCAGCTTCGCCGGTTAACCCGGTCTGTTCTACCTTGCGGATCTGCTCCAGCATCCGTTTGTAATCCTTCGGAATAACACGGACGAATTTCGGCAGCGAAGCTTCCCAGCTGTCCAGGATCCGGCTTGCAGCAGCACTGTCTGTAAGCTCTGCATGGCGGGCAATCAGGCTGTGCAGCTCAGCTGCTTCTTCCGCTTCCTCTACACGCTCCAGAAGCACCATTTCCAGGTTGCAGCGTTTGATGAAGGTATTGTCCGGATCATAGACGTAAGCGATACCGCCGGACATTCCTGCCGCAAAGTTGCGGCCGGTTGGACCAAGCACGGCCACACGGCCGCCGGTCATATATTCACAGCCGTGGTCGCCCACACCTTCAACAACTACCTTCGCTCCGGAGTTGCGCACCGCGAACCGTTCACCGGCGATGCCGCTGATATACGCTTCACCGCTGGTCGCTCCGTAAAGCGCCGTATTCCCGATAATGATGTTGTCCTCAGCGGCAAAGGTAGCCTTAGGGGACGGCTTGATAATCAGCTTGCCTCCGGACAACCCTTTACCCACATAGTCATTGGAGTCACCTTCGACCGTAATCGTAATGCCCTTCGGTACGAAAGCGCCCAGACTTTGTCCGGCAGAGCCGGTGAAGTGCAGACGGATCGTATCATCCGGCAGACCTGCAGCCCCGTATTTGCGGGTAAGCTCACTGCCCAGAATCGTGCCCACTGCACGGTTGACGTTTGTAATCGGCAGCGAGGCTTCAACCGTCTGGCCGGACTCCAGTGCGGGTGCTGCCAGATCCAGCAATTTCGATACATCAATGGTTTCTTCCAGGCCGTGATTCTGGAATTTGCTGCGGAAGCGGGTGCTGCCTTCAGGCAGTTCCGGAGTATGCAGCAGACTGCTCAGATCTACGCCTTTCTTCTTCCAGTGACTGGAGGCACGCACAGCATCCAGACAATCCGTACGTCCGACCATCTCTTCAATGGTGCGGAAGCCTAGCTCAGCCATGATTTCGCGCAGGTCCTGAGCCACAAATGTCATAAAGTTCACGACATGCTGCGGATCGCCGGTAAAGTTCTTACGCAGTTCCGGATTCTGTGTCGCAACACCAACCGGACAAGTATCCATCTGGCATACGCGCATCATGATGCAGCCTACCGCTACAAGCGGTGCTGTTGCAAATCCGTACTCTTCTGCTCCCAGCAGTACAGCTACCGCAAGGTCGCGTCCGCTGAGCATTTTACCGTCGGTTTCCAGTACTACACGATCACGCAGGTTGTTCAGCATAAGCGTCTGATGCGTCTCCGCGAGTCCAAGCTCCCACGGCAGACCGGCATGACGGATGGAGTTCAACGGGGATGCCCCTGTACCGCCGTCATATCCGCTGATCAGAATAATATCGGCACGGCCCTTGGCTACGCCGGCAGCAATCGTTCCGACACCCACCTCAGACACGAGCTTCACATTAATGCTTGCACGCGGATTGGCATTCTTCAGATCATAAATCAGCTCGGCCAAATCCTCGATGGAATAAATATCATGATGCGGCGGCGGTGAAATCAGGCCCACACCCGCTGTGGAACCGCGCACTTCGGCTACCCAAGGATATACCTTGCGGCCCGGAAGCTGTCCGCCTTCACCAGGTTTAGCCCCCTGTGCCATCTTGATCTGGATCTCATCAGCGTTCACCAGATAGTTCGAGGTTACCCCGAAGCGGCCTGATGCTACCTGCTTGATCGCACTGCGGCGGGAATCGCCGTTAGCGTCCGGAATAAAGCGCGCAGGGTCTTCCCCGCCTTCGCCGGTGTTGCTCTTGCCGCCGATGCGGTTCATTGCAATCGCCAGCGTCTCATGAGCTTCCTTACTGATGGAACCGAACGACATTGCTCCGGTCTTAAAGCGTTTCATAATCGATTCTGCAGGCTCTACCTCTTCGAGCGGAACCGGCTGGTTCGTTGATTTGAATTCCAGCATGGAGCGGATGGTCTGGTGCTTCTTGCTCTCACCCTGAACGAGCGCCGCATACTTTTTGTACAGAGCGTAATCACCGCTCCGCACGGAATGCTGAAGCAGATGAATCGTCTGCGGGTTGAACAAATGCTCTTCCCCGTCACTGCGCCATTGATATTCACCGCCGGAATCAAGCACCTTGTCGTTGCCGTCCTTGTCGGTGAAGGCACGGTTGTGGTGAATCAGTGCTTCAGCAGCTACTTCCTCAAGGCCGATACCGCCGATACGGGATGGCGTCCAGGTAAAGTAACGGTCCACAAACTCCGAATTCAGGCCGACAGCTTCAAAAATCTGTGCACCGCGGTACGATTGGATCGTGGAGATTCCCATCTTGGACAATATTTTAACTACGCTCTTCGTCGCAGCCTTAATGTAATTCTTCACAGCCTTCTCATGCGAAATTCCGCGCAGCAGGCCTTGGCCGATCATGTCGTCCAAGCTTTCAAAAGCAAGGTAAGGATTGACTGCACTCACACCGTAACCAAGCAGAAGCGCGTAGTGATGCACTTCACGCGGTTCGCCGGACTCCAGCAGAATACTGACCTTCGTCCGTGTCCCGGAGCGGATCAAGTGGTGATGCAGGCTGGATACAGCCAGCAGGGCCGGGATTGCTGCGTTCTCACGGTCTACACCGCGGTCGGACAGAATAAGAATATTATGTCCTTTGGCCATTACACGGTCAGCCGCTTCATTCATGCGTTCCAGGGCAATGCGCATTCCTTCTGCTCCAAGCTCAGCTGGGAACAGGATCGGAATCGACATCGACTTGAAGCCGGCACGGCGGACATGGCGGATCTTCGCGAAATCCTCGTTGGAGAGAATCGGCGATTCCAGCGAAATCTGCCGGCAGCTCTCCGGTTCCGGCTTCAGCAGGTTGCGTTCCGGCCCAATCGTGGTCGCTGTAGAAGTAACCAGCTCCTCACGGATCGCATCGATCGGCGGATTGGTTACCTGTGCGAACATTTGTTTAAAGTAGTTGTAGAGACGCTGCGGGCGGTCCGAGAGTACGGCCAGCGGGGCATCGTAGCCCATGGATGCAACGGCTTCTGCACCCGTGGAAGCCATAGGCTCCAATACCTTGCGCAGATCCTCAAAAGTGTAGCCGAATGACTGCTGCAGCTGCTGCACATTGTCATGCTTCGGATTTGGCAGCTCCGGAGCATCCGGAAGCTGGTCGAGGCCGATGAGATGCTCATCCAGCCACTGGCGGTAAGGCTGCTCGGAGGCGATGGCGGCCTTTACTTCCTCGTCGGAAATAATCCGTCCCTGCTTCGTATCCACCAGCAGCATGCGGCCTGGTCTCAGGCGGTCTTTATATAGTACATTCTCTGCTGGAATATCAAGTACTCCAGCTTCAGAGGATAAGATAATCATATCGTCTTTGGTTACATAATAGCGTGCAGGGCGCAGGCCGTTGCGGTCAAGCATTGCACCGATTTGCACACCATCGGTAAAGCCCATCGCGGCGGGTCCGTCCCACGGCTCCATCAGGGTGCTGTGGTATTCATAGAAGGCCTTCTTCTCATCGCCCATACTTTCATGATTGCTCCAAGGCTCCGGCACCATCATCATCGCCACATGCGGCAGGGAGCGTCCGCTGAGATACAGGAACTCAAAGGTGTTGTCGAACATCGCAGTGTCAGAACCGTCCGGATTTACGATCGGTTTGATCTTGCTCAGGTCTTCACCGTATACTTCGCTCTTGAACAGGGACTGGCGGGCATGCATCCAGTTCACATTCCCCCGCAGTGTGTTGATCTCACCATTATGGATCATGAAGCGGTACGGGTGGGCACGCTCCCAGCTTGGGAACGTATTGGTGCTGAAACGGGAGTGCACCATCGCAATCGCCGACTCCAGCTCTTCATTCTGCAGATCCAGATAAAACTGGCCTACTTGCTCGGTTGTCAACATGCCTTTGTATACGATCTTCCGACAGGACATACTTGGCATATAGAAGGATTCAGCCTCTTCCACACCGCCGTAGCGGATAGCGAGCTCGGCACGCTTGCGGATCACAAACAGCTTGCGTTCAAAAGCCAGCTCATCGGCAAGGCCCTCCGCACGGCTGATAAATACCTGGCGGACATAAGGCTTGGCTGCCTTAGCGGTCTTGCCCAGCATTTCGTCGAAGGTAGGCACATCACGGTATCCAAGCACCGCCTGGCCTTCTTCGGCAATAATCTCATTTAAGAGAGCCTCGTGACGGGCGCGGATCTCCTCGTTGTGAGACAAAAAGATCATACCCACGCCATAAAAGCCTTGTTCCGGCAGTTCAAAGCCAAGCTTACTGGCTTCACCGGCAAAGAAACGGTGAGGAATCTGCAGCATAATGCCGGCTCCGTCACCAGAGTTCGGCTCGCTTCCCTGTCCTCCCCGATGCTCCATATTAAAGAGCATAGTCAAAGCGTTGCTTACGATATCATGGGAAGGTTTTCCTTTAATATGGGCAACAAAACCCATGCCGCATGCATCTTTTTCGAACTGGGGATCATAAAGGCCCTGTTTGCCGGGCAGTTCAGTGTGTCTCATCATACGCAACCTTTCTATTATAAAGTAGACGTTATCTTCGCAAGAAGCGGCTGCACGTCCTTAAATCAGGCGGCATCCGCTTCACATAAAATATAAGATAAAAAGACCTAAAGAGTATAGTACCTTATATCTTAGGAAAATTTTTCAGAAAAATCTTAATAATTATTCAAGCCAGATTGGTTATATAAGTTTATCATCGACCTGACATGAGTGCAATTTAAAGTTTTTTATGAGTTTGATTAACAAATGTTTTTACGGTACAGCTTTAGTGAGTAAAAGTGTAAAAAAACTTTCCGGTGCATATTTATACACAAATAACGAATAACTCCTTATTCGCTGAAAACGCTTCATTTGTTTTCTTTCCATAGAATGTAACTT
>CAKMKL010000391.1 GCA_927443375.1 uncultured Paenibacillus sp.
CGTTCTGCTGCTGACAGCCGCCAATACGCTGGACAAACTGCTCCGGATCCTCCGTATATTCAAGAATGTTGTGGCAAAAGATCCAATCAAACGTTCCCAGGCTATCAGCCGCCCGCTCAAAGGAATCACCCAGATAGCGGACGTCTGGGCCTTCCTTTGAAGCAATCGCAATCATCTCCGGCGTCGGCTCAATACCAGTAACGCGGTGGCCTCTCCGGCTGTATTCGTTACTGGAAATACCGAAGCCGCAGCCAATGTCCAAGATGGACTGGCACTCTCCGGTTAAGAAACCGTCGATTTGCTCCCAGGCCGTCCTATAAAACAATCTGCCCCAGGGCATTCGCGTGTAGTTCAAATACGATTCTATTGATTCTGAAAAAGCGTTCGTTGTAGCCATCGGTTTCGTCCTCTCTACGTCGCATCAAGTAAAGCTGAACCTTGGATTTATCAAAAGGGGTATTTTCCCGCCGAATCACCTATTTGGCATCACTCGGCATTACCGCCGCCCGCTCATTATAGTAACTCCAGGCAACAACGGTCGCACTGTCGCGGCCTTGCGCTTCATGCACTTCCAAGATTGCGGCCTCTACACAGGCCTGCAAATTTTTTTCATAATAAAATGTCTCGTACAGCTTGTCCGGATCCTCAAAAGTCTGCTTGCCATGCTCCAGACGCCCGTATTCCAATAGGCCATCTGTAGTCATGACAATCACGTTGCGCCCTTTTCTTAATTCCCTGACCCCAGAGGAGAAGCAGGCTACGGGCTGATCAAAGGTATTTACATATCCGATCCACTCATAATAGTTACGCTGATTCAGCAGGTATTGTCCCCTGGCAGCCAGTTCGGGATGCAGCAGATACACCGAGTTGTCGCCCACCGAAAACCACCACAGGTAATTTTCCTTGCGCACGCATATGAGGCACGCTGTTTCACCTGTAACTTCCCTGCACTGGCTTCTGAAATCATCGGATCCCAGGGTCGTAAGCAGCAGCGTCTCCAAATTCTTAAAGGCCACATGGACAGGTTGGGAAAGACACTGCTCAATCTCGCCGGAGATATGTTTGACAGTCCTTATCAGCAGCTCTGCACTTTCTGCCGTATTATGGGCATCCAACAGCATACTGAACTCCCAGGTCCCGCCCGGTCCAATTAGAATGAATAACCCGTCTTCATTTTTGTCCGCGCCTGCCAGTGAATTGCCGCCATACCGGCCAATTACCATATTTTCAAAAGTTACCGGCTTGAGATGATCCAGATACCTCTCCTCACTGCCAACCCAGCTGAGCTTGCCCGTTACCTGACCCATGCCGGTCAGTTGTCCCCGGTGTCTTCGAAGGTGTGCCCGCAGTTCGGACAGAAACGCGCTTCCGCAGGCACACTGCTGCCGCAGCTTTTACAATGCTTCCCGTCCCCCAGCGCTTCAATCTGTTCCAGATTAGCTTCGATCTCGGATTTCAGCACAAGCACACGATTCATATTTACCGCAAAGGCTTCTTTGGGCAGGGTTGATTCATTAAGCGAAGCTTCGAACAGCATTTTGCCCATCACCAGATACTGCTTGTCAATTTCATTCTGCTTGCTGCTGTTTTGCAGCTTCAAACGGTTTACCTCGACGACATTCATTGCCTTATTCCCGGCTTCGGTCACACCTGCTTTAAATTTATCAAAAAAACTCATCTGCAGCCCTCATTTCCTGTTGATGTTCCTTTCAGCATACTATTCAATACCTCTCAAGGATAGCCCAGATGATGACGCCCTCCTTGCGGTATTTGTGGGGATAGACAAAGCTGGCTTTGATCCTGCTTTTTTTGTCGTAATATACTCTGGCTCTCAGCCCTTGATCGTAGTCATACATCCGGACGGTGTAATGCTTCCCGAGTATCCCGGTAGCCTCTCCAAGAGTCTGGAGCGTCACCTCTCCCGCACTCACTACCCCCTCTGGAGACATCGTCCGAAGAATGATAATCTCTCCGCTCCTGTTATAGGCGATAGAGAAGTTCTTATAATATCTATACTCCGGTTCATAGATCCGATCTCTGCTGCGCACTGCCCCCGGCTTCAATGTACAGTATTTGGTCCCGGTTAATGCAATAGATATGGGCTGCCTCCGAACGGTGAATATGGTCTCCCGCGATAATGTCACCTCTGCCTCCATGCTGCAAAAGATACATCCCCGGCAGGATTTCACCGCTCACCAGCTTGATATTGACTCTGGGATGTATCTGATAGTCCGCCGCATAGGAGGTATAGACCGGTTTCATATACAGCTTGCCGATTACACAATATAAAGCAATGAGCAGAAGGAAGAATCCGTATACTACCGGCCGCTTTTGGTGATAGGCGAAATATAAGATATCGTAATTGTCCGTCATATTCAGGTTAAGCGTGATTTTGAGCCTTTCCATTAGCTTCATCGCGAATAAGCCAAAAAAGCAAGCGCCCAGCAAACTATGTACAGCCATTAACCCTAAACGGGCAGATTCCCGGTATTTACGATTTCCTGAGCCCAAAATATATGTAATAATGATGCCGATCAGCACTAAAGACATCAGAAGTGAACTATCCAGCGGATGAAGCGCAAATACCACCACAGAGGATAGAATAACAAAGATAAGAACTTCTAACGTTACTCTGTGCCAAGAAGGTCTTCGGCTGGCATACGCAAAAGAGGCTGCAGGGTAGTTCCTAAAAAAATCAATAACGTACACAATGAACAACAGAATGCCAAACCATACCATCGTATTAAAAACAGGCAAGAAATGTAAATATTCCACAGACCAGGTCTCCCCTTCAAAAATTTTCCTTAATATTATCATATTTAAGCTGTTTTGGATTAAAGCTCTCATTATTGTTATTTTTATCATATATGTGACGGCTGGTTAGCGGCTAAATTAGATTAGTCTGAGGAATGATCTGCAAAGGGGATTATGAAATGCTAATGTTAGGGGCTTTACTTGCTGCAGTGTTGATATCGTTCTCATTTAAAATCGTGGAATGGATAACCGGTCTATTTGACAAGCGCTTCCTGCGTTATACCATCTATACCTGGGGGATTCTGCTTATAGCAGCAAGCCTGTTTATCAAAGAGAATTATGTGTTTCATCTGCCCCGTAATATTCTGACGGTTCTGCCGCTGTGTCTGATCATTCTGCTCATCAATTTGCTCATTTCAAGGCAATCCGGCTATTCGCCCGTAGGTCTTTTTAATTGTATTAATTTTGTTATCACCTATCCGGTATTTGAGGAAATCGCCTTTCGCGGTCTTATACTGCCTATACTTGTACGCCATCAAAGCCTGGGAGAAAGGTTCGCGCTCGAGCTTGGGAATGGCCTCTTTCCGAAATTAAGTCTGGCAGTAATTATTACGGCCGTGCTATTTGCAGTTTCTCATCTGCAGTATTATAAGCTGAATGCAGAGAGCATCCGGTTTATGCTTTTTGCGGTGAGCGGAGGGCTGTTCTTCGGGGTGATTGCCCAGGCAACGGAATCCATTCTCCTGACCATTCCGCTTCATATGGCGTTCAACGCTTCAGCCGCCTTGTATGCCTATTCTGCTGCCAAAAGAAAGCGTACATAAATCAGAACTGGCAGATGCATAATTCGTCATTCCGCAATCCTCTCGAGCTGTACAGCTCTTTCACTTTCCAATGAACCCGCAAAAAAAAGACGTCCCGGTGTACGATGCTCGCTTAGGAACAAAGTATCCGTATACGTCTTGGTCGTAGAATAAAAGTTTAGATCATCTTCAGAACGCTAAGCAAACGATAAATGAGTACAGCACTTTCAGCACGTGTTGTATTCTTATTTGCCTGAATCGGAAAAACATCACTGGTCTTGATGACCCCTGCCCGAATCAGCGCGTCAACAGCGGACTTCGACCAGGCTTTATATCCGGCAGAAGCCTCAAACTGCTGAAGTGTCACATCAGTTGCTGATTTGAATCCGCCATAGACTAACGCCTGATTTATAATGCTGATCATCTCCTGCTGAGTAATCGTCTGATTCGGCCGGAAGGTCTCATCCGGATATCCTTTAAACAGACCACTTTGGACAGCTGTAGTAACAGCGCTGGCATACCAGGCTTCTTTTTTAACATCCTTGAGGTTCAAATCTGCAGATACTGGAGTTAAGCCTAGCGCCTTTACCAACAGAGCAGCAGCCTCGGCTCGGGTAACTGTTCCTTCCGGTTTAAAGGTGCTATCCGTGTAACCGCTAATGATTCTCCGGGCACCCAGTTTCCCAATTGCCGCACTAGCAAAGTGAGTTGCGGATACATCCTTAAATTCCGGCTGTCCCGCGATAACCGTGTACATCGAATTGCCTTTACGATAAGCAGTCACCTTAATCTTATCGCCTTCCTGAACAAACGTCGCAGGCACAGTAATGACTTGTTTTCCAGCTGTATCAACCATTACTGCTGCTAGCGTATCCGCACTCACTCCGGATTGCTGAGGAATATAAAATACATGGCCGATATACTGCTCAGTATCTTTAATTTCGTGTGAAGCCCCACTGCCGTTGGTTACATTTATTGAAAATTCATAAGGAGTTCCGATTGCATTCAAGGACTGCAGGACAAGCAGTTGTTTTGCTGATTCTATAGTTGATTTACTCGCCTGGGCTGCTTGGAGAATGACAGATGACTGCTCGTCGCTACCGGCAGCAGACTTCAGCACACTGCCCGGAATGATAAATCCTTTATCAATACCCTGCACCTCAACTATAGCCGTGGCATCTTTGGCTATTATCTTAGCCAACTGTCCATTTGTAATTGACAATTCCACCTGGTCTGCCGCTTCTGGAATTTGAAACAACAACCTGCTGGCGCTGCCTGTCCATTTCGTCAATTCTGTTTCTAAAACACTGTCACTGATCTTCACCAGCACTTTCACAGTACCATCTGCATTTTTCACCGTTTCAGTTACAGCCAGCTTAGAGGCAGCCTGCGTTGCCGGAGTGACTACAGGCAAGATTGCGCCACCGCCGCCGCCACCGC
>CAKMKL010000392.1 GCA_927443375.1 uncultured Paenibacillus sp.
CGGAAGATACTTTACTCGCAAGGATTATACATATGGTGCAGGAGGCTAAAAACGAGCTGCCGCCAAGCCAGCTTTTTGTGGAGCGGTTCGAAGGTATTTATGCAAAAGGTGTTGTCCTGCTGGCTCTGCTGCTAATGATTCTGCCGCCGTATCTGTTCGGCTGGACCTGGGAGGACACAATCTACCGGGCGATGATTTTTCTTGTTGTCGCTTCACCGTGTGCGCTCGTCTCATCGATTATGCCCGCGATCCTCTCCGGGATCTCCAATGCTGCCCGTAAAGGGGTTCTATTCAAAGGCGGAATTCATCTGGAAGGAATCGGCAGTATACAGACAGTTGTGTTCGACAAAACCGGAACCCTTACGGAAGGTAAACCAAAGGTTACCGATGTATACCCGGCACAGGGAGTCACGGAAACGGAGCTGCTCTGCCTCGCGGCTTCTCTGGAGAAGCTGTCCCAGCACCCGATTGCCAAGGCCATTGTAGATCACGCGGAAGACAGGCAGATCGTGCTTGAACCGGCTGCTGCGATGCAGGCTGTGACCGGACTTGGGGTTAGCGGCATCGTAAATAATACAACTTGTCTCATCGGAAAAAGAAGTCTGCTGCATAATCTTGTTATCGGTGAGGAGCAGCAGGCGGTAGCTGAACGGCTGGAGGCGGACGGGAAAACCGTTGTATACGTAGAAGCCGGCGGACGTTTTGCCGGAATGCTTGCCGTTCAGGATATTGTTCGTGCCCACGCGGCAGAAGCTGTTGCTCAGCTCCGGGCGATGAACAAACACGTGGTTATGCTTACCGGAGATGCCCGGCATACTGCGGAAGCCATTGCCCATCAGGTGGGGATTGAAGAAATTCATGCTGAAATGCTGCCTGACGGCAAACTGAACATCATTAAGGAATTGTCCCGAAAACATGGCAAAGTAGCGATGGTCGGTGACGGTGTGAATGATGCTCCTGCACTGGCTGCAGCCTCCATCGGGATTGCGATGGGAGCAGCCGGAAGTGATGTAGCGCTGGAGACGGCAAATGTGGTGCTGATAAACGATGATGTCACTAAAATTCCTTATGCTATAACCCTTGGGAGCCGTACCAGCCGGGTAATTAAACAAAATATCTCATTCGCGCTTGCAGTGATTCTGATTCTTGTCGTATCGAACTTCTGGGGCGGACTGAATCTCCCCTCCGGTGTGGTCAGTCATGAGGGAAGTACGCTGGCGGTAGTTCTGAGCGGTCTGCGCTTGTTGAGATGATGTAACAAACAATCCCCCCGTCAGGTATCCTGCGGGGGGATTGGTCTAATAACAAATGGTCTCCGTTACTTTAACTAAGAAGCTGCTGCTTCGGCTTCGCCCATATAAGATGGACCATGCCCATCCAGTAGCTTTCCACCTTTTGAATGATGAGACCTGATTCTTGAATGAGTCCGACAATATTTCTTGTATGATGACACCCATAAACACGGTATAAAAGCGGATTAAATACTTTTTGAACTAAGGATACTGCAGGATTAGAGCTGACCCCATGCTCCAGGAAAAGAAGGTGCCCATCTGGTTTACACCAGGTGCTGATTTTTTCCAACACCATCTCCGGGTTATTGTAACTGCAAAAGGATAAGGTTGAAACTATCGTATCGAACGAATGATCTGGAAAGTTCATTTCTTCAATATCCGAACAGATAAAATTGATATTAAATTGATAATGTTTTGCTGCCTGTTTTGCTTTCTCCAGCATCGCCTCACTGAAATCAGTTGCAGTAACGTTAATCCCGGGCGGATAGAACGGGAAATTCGCACCTGCTCCTACAGCAAGTTCAAGCACCTCGCCCTTCAATCCGGGCCAGCCGGTTAACAATCTGCTTACGGTATTTATGCTCGAAATCCTCGTCATGACAATTCTCATTTGCGTCCTGAACCATAATTACCCCCAGCTTCATTCTGTCTTCTCTCACAAATACCAGCTAGAGGTATTATAACAAGAATAGGTTTAGTGTGTTAGCTATATAGCTCTTGAACTTGTAATTTTTCTATTTTGCGATGGGCCGTGACTCCAGAGAATGTTTGGACTTCCGGCCGCTGTTGTCTTCAGATTCTTCGTTTAACCGCTATTACGTTATTATCTATTGTTGGTTATACTTGTAAATTTGACATAAGGAATTATTATTGTTAGCGGGCCGGCCCTCATTGGAGCCGTGCCCATAGAAATAAGCCCTTGGCGCCCCAGAGGGCAGGGTATTGGCGGCCACATAGGGGGGCTTTGCCGGACACTGTTCATTCAGAGTGCAGCGAAGCTTGCAAGCACCTATGATTA
>CAKMKL010000393.1 GCA_927443375.1 uncultured Paenibacillus sp.
CGCGCCGCAGCTCCGTCACCCTCCCGGGTAATAATCCCTCTTGAACGGCACCTATTTCTGTATATCCATAGGTACCGCGGACAGGCAGCCTCTAAAGCATCTCCTCAGAGGTTGAGCTTCAGGGGAGACACTTGCTTGATAATTATAATTATAATTATGATATACAAAGGAGATTTATAATGAAGCGCCTTAGCTGGAGTATTTTGATCTATTCCGTGCTGTTTGCGGTTGTCTTATTCATGGCATTCAATGACTATTCACCAATTCTGGTTATAGGGGTTGCTGTGGTGGCTGCCCTAATTGCTTTTGTAACCCAATTCTATTACCCTGCAGCTTTGGATAAGCGAGTGGACCGTGTAGAGTCCTTTTTACGCAGCCAGAAAAAGAATCCTGCAATGTATATCCAATATGTGCTTGCAAACAGACTTGAGGATGAAGCAAAAACGATTATGGAGCAGCTAATGAGCAAATATAAGCGGGTAGCAGTACAGGCACCATTCAAGGCGGCTTATGGACATTACCGCAAAGATATGGCTGCTGTTCAGGAAGCCGTGCCTTACATCCGCTATTCCGATTACCGTGCATACTACGAAACGGCTCTGCTGGTTGAGGATGGGAATAGTGAGCAAGCTCGGGAACATTTGGAGTCCATCAAGAAGCAGTGGATGAGATCAGCACTGCTTGCAGAAATTGAACTCAAAGCAGGCGATATCGAAACCGCCGTCAAATATGCCAGGGATGCAGTGAATTCTTCGAGAGGCATCCAACGTTATGTTTTACATAAGGAATACGAAAGAACGTTACCGCAAGCTGTTGAAGACGTATCGTGAACCTGCGGAAGTAAGTATGAACAGTCAAAGACAGGAAATAAGATATGAGCTATTAAATGTATACATATACCGTGATTTAACCCAACTGGAATTCACTATACAGCATCAAATAGATCATAACTGGAAGACCGAACCGCTTGTTTCTCAAAAGTTTAATGTTGCCTTTGATTCGGTTATCTTGCATATGGGAATGGAAGAAGACGATGATAAGGAAGCTACTCTTAGGAAAGTACATGATTACTTGAAAGATTTCAGGGTTAGCGACGAGGCTTTATCGGTTAGCTTAACGGATAGCCAACGATCCAATTATAGGAGAATCATAAACTCAAAAAATTGAATATGGTTGGATGAGTATTCGATGGGTAAATTCGTTGAAGATTAACCGCGGTGAACCGTATCACAAGTAAGGGCAAATTTTTTAGGTGGGGGCCTTGGTTTGCAAAAGGCAAAGACCCCTCCGGTGGATGGGGGAAGGGGCGATCAAGCTGATGGATCTTCACATGACGATGAAGGTCCTGTTTTTGTTTTTTCTGCCAGTCTAGTAATTGACTCCATGTCTTGGTCGGTTAATTGATCTAGAAAATGCTTCCGTATTGCCTTGGAAACCATGGGAAGAGCTTCATCCAAAGCTGTCTTTCCGGCAGAAGTAATGATGACTTCAACTCCACGATCTGTGTCTAGTGGTTTCCTCAAAACAAGTCCCCGTTTTTCCATGCGCGTTAGATGATGTGACAATCGGCTCTTATCCCAGTCCATCGAGTCTGCTAATTCCTGTTGGCGAAGCTTGCCGTTTCCAAATTGGACTAACCGGTCTAAAATCCCAAAGTCACCCTCAGATAGTCCGGTGTGTTCGGACATGTCCTTTACAACACGACCAAAGATTCTTTTGAAGGAACCTTTCCACATATTCCATATTTGCATTTCCTGTTCGTTCAGTTCGTTCGTGTCCATACGCCCATTTTAACATGGTTGACACGTCAACCGCAAGGTGTTAGAGTATGTTTAGGTTGACGCGTCAACCAGAATGATTAGTAGGCCCTGCACTGATGCTGCAAGGAAATGTCTTCCTAATATAATTAAGGAGTGTGTCATGGAATGGATTATGTAAAACTTGGACGTTCCGGTTTGGATGTCTCGGAAATATGCCTTGGATGCATGAGTTTTGGAGTACCTGAACGAGGCAACACCCCATGGTCTCTGAATGAGGAGCAAAGCAGACCGATTATTAAAAAGGCACTTGAATTGGGAATTAATTTTTTTAGTACCGCCAACATGTATTCCGACGGAACAAGCGAAGAAATTGTCGGGCAAGCATTAAAGGACTTTGCTCGTCGTGACGAAGTCGTCATTGCCACAAAGGTATTCGTTCCGATGCACCAAGGTCCAAATGCCATGGGGCTTTCTCGTAAAGCGATCATGACCGAAATTGATAAAAGTCTAAGTCGACTCGGAACGGACTACATTGATTTGTACCAGATTCATCGTTGGGATCATCATACGCCGATTGAAGAGACAATGGAGGCCCTTCACGATTTAGTTAAAGCGGGGAAGATAAGATACATCGGAGCATCTTCCATGTTAGCATGGCAGTTCGCAAAAGCTCAGCATGTTGCGGTGAACAATGGTTGGACACGATTCGTTTCCATGGAAAATAGACTTAACTTACTCTATCGGGAAGAAGAAAGAGAAATGCTCCCCCTCTGCAAAGATGAGGGAGTTGGTGTCACGCCATACCTGCCTTTGGCTGCAGGACGGCTAACCCGAGAGTGGAATGAGCAGACCTCACGTTCCGAGAAGGACCCAATAGCTAAGGCATTGTTTGTAAAAACGGAAGAGGTTGATCGTAAAATTGCGGGAAGAGTTGCGGAGGTTGCCGCTAATCGAGGAGTTTCACGCGCAGAAATTGCACTGGCATGGTTGTTACAAAAACAGGAGGTCACAGCACCGATTATCGGTTCGACCAGAATCAGCCATCTAGAGGATGCCGTGTCGGCGTTATCGGTCAAATTGACAACGGAGGAAATCGCGAGCTTAGAAGAGCTTTATGTACCGCACTCACTCGTTTAAAATCGGTGTAAAGCCAATCTGTATAGGGTATCTCCTAAAGAAACAGGAGTTGAACAATGAGAGATTAAAGAAAGGGCCATCCTGCATAGGATGGCCTTAAAACTTGCCGTTACAGACAGCGTGGTGAACTGTATCATGAACCATCATATGCCAACATGCTGCTCTGTCAAGAGATACTATATGAAAGCCGGCGATTTGGAACTGTTTGCTCCACCTAAAGGCAAAGAATTTGCCGAAGTAACACATCCGCTTCACCTAAAATATGATGAGTCTAGAAATGGAATAAGGTGAGCGAATGGCAGTCGTAAAATCCAGGAAACAGGATATCGATATGTTGGCAAGGCTGCTTCGAGCTGAGGCTGAGGCCGAAGGAGAAATGGGAGCGAGGAAGCAAGTATTATCTTACTGCGAATCAGAACTAATACGGACGTAGCAGACATGGATGAATACCTTATACACCCGGCCCATCAGGATGTCGCTAAGCGGATTGGTGCGGTGCTGGAAACGCAGGCTTCTGTCTGCTGCGAAAGTTGAGTTAGTTAACTACAAATGTCGATTCAGTTGCATCATTATGAAATATATAAACAGCACCATGTTCTTCATAATTGAAGAGTGGAGTCCTGAATAAGGGAGGAGCCTGTTCATTGTGGAGGCGGGCTGTATGAGCCTATCCCAGAGGGATATCCCGCTCGCCACCCAGCCTGCTCCGCATAACACCCGGCGTACAGCCGTAAGTCTTACGGAAGACGCGGATGAAATAATTGGTCTCCATGCCGACGTTCAGCGCGAGATCCTGTACCGGCCGTTCCGGGCTTTCGGTAATCATTTGCAGTGCGCGCTGCAGCCGCAGGTTCTGCAGATATTTATGCGGAGTGACACCGTATTCCTGCAGGAACAGGCGCTGGAAATGCTGCACGGAATATCCTACGGCGGCAGCAAGATTGGCAATCAGCAGCGGTTCGGTAAAATGCTCATTGATCAGGCGGACCGCCTTTTGCAGTGCCTCGTTACGGACCGTTTCGGCCTCCGGACGGTTAGCATGACTGGCGCCGGCTTCACTGCGCCGCAGCATTAAGAGCAGCCTGTACAGCGTGACAGACAGCTCCTGCATGGTCTGCTCATCCAGACGCGCGGCATTATGCTTGTCCACGGTATGCCAGATTTCCGCAATGGCCTCCCAGCATTCTTCGAAACGCCCGGTCAGACAAGGCTCAGATGGGAGCAGGCGCAGCCCCTCCAGCACAGGTCCGGACTGGCTGCCCAGTAAACCGATAAACCCGACAATCCACGGCTCGTGGGACAGCGGATAATATTCATGCCCCCGGTCTGGCGGATAGGCAAAGACCATGCCTGGAGTCAGCAGTGTCTCGGTGCCGTCCGTTAGGTCGCGGAACAGTCCGCTGCCGCTGCGGATCAGGAAAATCTGATGCACAGGGAACCCGGAAGGACGGACGTGATGGTACTGGATGTGGCGGCCGACCGAGTAGGGATAGAGCGGGAATTCATCAGAATCGCGGGGCAGCTCCACCAGGGAGAAAGGCAGCATAATGTTCACCTCATATTCATTTTGTACTATGTAATCGCGAGATTATTCCTACAGTTAGGAAACCTTTATCCTATATTATAAATAGTATAAATGAATATCCGTGAAATGGACAGGACCTCTGAATGATATCAATCAGAGAAAAGTCCCATCCTAACATGGAAGATAATGAGAGGATGAATATATAATTATGAGTCTCAAATCCCCTGCATTCAGCAGCAAGGTTCCCGTGATGCTGCACGGAGCCGACTATAATCCTGAGCAATGGCTAAGATACCCGGAAGTTCTCCGCGAGGATATCCGGCTGATGAAGCTGGCAGGCTGCAATGTGATGTCCGTTGGTATTTTCTCCTGGGTGTCACTGGAGCCTGAAGAAGGCGTGTTCACGTTTGAATGGCTGGATAATGTACTGAATTCATTTGCAGAGAACGGCATTTACGCCTTCCTGGCGACTCCAAGCGGTGCGCGTCCGGCCTGGATGTCAGAGAAATATCCTGAGGTGCTGCGTGTTGAACGGAACCGTGTCCGCAATCTGCACGGCTTCCGCCATAACCACTGCTACACTTCACCGGTCTACAGGGAAAAGACAGCGCTGATCAACGCCAAGCTGGCGGAGCGTTATGCGAATCATCCGGCGGTCATCGGCTGGCATATTTCCAATGAGTTCGGCGGCGAATGCCACTGTGATCTCTGCCAGAATGCGTTCAGGGAATGGCTGAAGGTCAAATATAAGGGCAGCCTCGATGAGCTTAACCATGCCTGGTGGGCAACCTTCTGGAGTCATACGTACACATCATGGGAGCAGATTGATTCCCCGGCTCCGCACGGTGAGACTCAGGTACATGGCCTGAACCTCGACTGGCGCCGGTTTGTCAGCGAGCGGACGATTGATTTCTGCCGTCATGAAATTGTTTCGGTACGGGATTACAACCCGGATCTGCCGGTTACAACCAATATGCACATGATTGACGGTATTGATTACCGAGAGCTGGCCAAAATTCTGGATGTAGTCTCCTGGGATGCCTATCCAGACTGGGGTTACACCGAGGACGGCGACGATGCCCGGCTGGCCGCCTGGACAGCGATGCACCATGATTTGTTCCGCAGCTTCAAACATAAGCCGTTCCTGCTCATGGAGAGCACGCCATCACTCACGAACTGGCAGTCTGTCAGCAAGCTGAAGCGGCCGGGGATGCACAAGCTGTCATCCCTGCAGGCGGTTGCGCATGGCTCGGACTCCGTACAGTACTTCCAGTGGCGCAAAAGCCGCGGCTCCAGTGAGAAGTTCCACGGTGCCGTACTCGATCACAGCGGTCATGGCGAGACTCGGGTGTTCAGGGATGTGGCCGAAGTGGGTCAAATCCTGGCAGGCTTAACTGAGGTCGTAGGCACTGCGACGCCTGCCGAAACGGCGATCCTGTTTGACTGGGACAACCGCTGGGCAGTAAAAGATGCCCAAGGCATCCGCAATTCCGGCCTGAAATATGAAGAGACTGTACTGCAGCACTATCGTGCGCTGTGGGAGCAGGGCATTGCCGTCGATATGATCGGCTCGGGAGATGATCTGTCCCGCTATAAGCTGGTAATTGCACCGATGCTTTATCTGATCAGTGAAGAGAACGGGCAGCGGATCGAACAATATGTCGAGCAGGGCGGTACATTCCTGGCAACCTACTGGTCGGGAGTTGTCGGTGAGACAGATCTTTGCCATCTCGGAGGCTTCCCTGGCCCGCTGCGCAAGACGCTGGGTATCTGGGCTGAAGAGACCGAAGGGCTGCATAGCCGCGATCTCAACGGACTGGTGCTGGAAAGCGGAAATGTTCTAAATCTGTCCGGTGACTACGATGCATATGAAATTGCTGAGCTGATTCATCTGGAAGGTGCTGTGGCGCTTGGCCATTACCGCAGCGACTTCTATGCCGGCCGCCCGGCGCTGACGCTGAACAAGCTTGGTGCAGGTGAGGCATACCATCTGGCTACACGTGTCAAAGACCTGGCGTTCTATGTGGAGCTGTATGCGGCGATCACTGCTAAGGCAGGAATCACCCGTACCCTAGAGTCTGATCTGCCTGTGGGAGTAACCGCACAGCTGCGCACAGATGGCGAGCATGAGTATATTTTCGTGCAGAATTTCAGCGGTGATGTACAGACGGTCAAGCTGGACGGACGCGGTTATACCGATCTGGAATCCGGAGCCGAGTTGTCGGCTAAGCTGGAATTGCCTGTGAATGGCCTGGCGATGCTGAAGCGTAAGGCGAAGTAAGATATGAGGGACCCGAGAAGCCGCGGATGGCTGCTCGGGTCTTTTTTTGTGGGAGGGATAATAGTGAGGAGTCAGATGATGGAGTTACTGGTGAAACGGATTTTTTCGTGGTGAAGATTATTTGCTGTGAACCGTATCATAAGTAGAGCGAACTTCTTAGCTTAATATCATTTACCTGTCCGTCTGGAAGGAGATAATGAACCGGGGCAGAGCTTTATTGCCGAGTCAACCGGGCATATTGCGCTGGTCATCTATCAAATCTGTCCTCGATTCGTTCGAAGAAGGGATAATGGATAACTTTCCACTGCTTTCAAGGACAACGAAGCTTACCTCGTCCATAGTTTGAATACCTTGGTTCCTGGCAGACTGGTTAATATCTTCTTTGTTGATTCTTGTTTTCTTCATAGCACTTTTGATATAAACGCCTTTGTAATACAGCAATTCAGGGTCGGATGCCAGGATTTCCCGAAACCAGGGTTTGCTTGAAGCCAGCTTAGCCAAAAGAAATTGCATTCCAATTAGCAGGGCTAATGCGGTTAGACCTTCACTCAGGGAGATTTGCTTATTCAGGATAACCGTAGAGAGAATGGAACCGAGGGCAACTGAAACAGTAAAATCAAAGGCATTCATTTTAGAAAGCGTTCGTTTGCCGGACAGTCGGACCATAAGAATGAGCGAGAGATAACTGATAATGCCGAGAATAACAATTCGAAACAGATCGTTCCAAGTATTAAAAAACATAGCAAACTCCTTTGTGAATTCATAGTTTTTTAAAGTTATTACCCTGGTTTTCAGGTGAAGGAACGATTGAGGTTAATACTGAATAATCACGTTGCCTTTTTTACGTTCAGTCTCTACATATTTGTGGGCATCTGGCATTAATCAGCACTTTCTGCCCTTTCCGCAGCTGCGCCTTATCTAGATATTTTCGTGAGTGGTTAAAGACTTTAGTGGAGGAGGCAAAACATTGGCAACGATCGATGATTTTGCAGCACTAGATATTCGTGTCGGAACGATTAAGGAAGCTGAGTTTTTTGAAGAAGCAAAGATCCCTGCGATAAATCTTAAGATTGATTTTGGACCAGAGACCGGGATGAAATCCTCAAGTGCACAAATAACTAAGCGTTACAAGGCTGAGGAAATTATAGGGAAGCAAATCCACTTCTGAGGGCTCGCTTCAAGTTTTGGACGATTTAAGTCGAGGCTGTGGCTAAATTCATAAGGCGGATGAGGTATTTGAGATAGATGCAAAGTGCTTATCGAAGAGGAGGACATCCGTATCATAAGTAACGGCAAGGCATTTCAGAAAATCCCTCATCGGGCTTGAAAAGGGCGTGCCGGGCATAAGTGTTGGATAGGCCTATACGATGGAAAAATGGTGAAATTGAAAAGTAAAATGCTGCAATTGATATTTTGATGGACAGATTAACGAGAATGGTAGCACCCCCCAGCAGGCATACGATCTTTTATATTGACCATACCGTTCTTGGAGGTGTGGAAATGTAGAGTGGGATATATTCGTGCCGATTGTTGCGAAATGACAACCTGACTTTGCGCAAAACGTTGCTTTTATATTTCTCGCAGTAACAGCTTGCGCGCCCGATCCTTCCTCATTCTCCAGAAAATATTCAGACCGTAAGGAGAACGGCCTCAATGATATGTGGCTCGGACCAGGATTGGACGCTTGCTCGCTGTTATATGGCCGTTATTCACGGGAATTAAACTTCGACCTTTCAAACCTATTATTTTCCCGCATAGCCCTCATCTGCCTTGCATGTCTTACATCACGGCGGCGTTCTCTCACTTTGAGTTGGCTAAGCATTATGAGCAGCCCCAAAGTGCCGAGCACATATGAAACCATAGGATTCACTTCATTCCACATGTTTGCAGCAGTCAGCAGGGATACCGCTCCAATGATGGTTGCAATAATCCGCTGTGTATTCTTATTTTGCGTCTCTATCAATTTTTTCTCAAAGGAACTTGATAGTTTTACCCGTAAATTTCCGCTATCCATTTTATCTACTGCCGAAATGAACTTCTTGGTCGTAGGAAGGATTCCTTTGAGAAGATTCTTGCCTTCATCTACAACGTTGGAAAAGACATTTCCCCGCAGATCGCTGCGCACAACCTCTTCAACATAAGGCTTAACGGTCCCGATCAAATCAAGCTCAGGGTCCAGTCCCGTACAAAGCCCATACACCGTGCCTATGGCTTTGCCCAAAAATGTTGTATTTGCAGGTAACTGAAAAGGCTGGGAATAGAGGAAATCCCGTAACTCTTCAGCATTGTCACCTGATGTCACAAAACTGAGGTCAAACGTATCCCCGTTGATTTGTTCAAATAATGACGTGAGATTCCTTGAAAAGACCTCTAAATCTACATTCCTTCTTAAAAATCTCAAACGGGTAAGGGCATCGATGGCACCGTGAGCATCTTTTAAATACACGGCCATTAGAAGGGCTACCATTTGCGCCTTCATATCATCGGGAATTCGTCCGACCATTCCAAAATCGATTAATGCGATGGTACCGTCAGGCTGCACGAGAACATTGCCCGGGTGCGGATCTGCGTGAAAGAAACCTTCTAATAGAATCTGTTCTACGAAAATTTCAATCAATGACTTCGCTAATTTAGTCCGGTCTACGCCCCAAGCATCAAGCTGGGCAAAGTTGTTGATTTTTACACCTTCCAGAAACTCCATAGTTAGAACCTTTGAAGTTGTATAGGACCAATGAATGGCTGGAACGACGACATCATCCCGATGGATAAACTGCAGCTGAAAGTCTTCTGCATTTCGTCCCTCTTTTTGATAATCAAGCTCATCCATAACGGTCTCATGAAACTCGTCATATACAGCATCGAGGTCCATGAAGTCTCTAATCTTGGTCCAGCGTTTTAATAACCGGATAGCAACTTGTATGGACTTCCAGTCAATTGCAATAATATGCTCAACCCCGGGACGCATAACTTTCACTGCTACGTCTTCACCTGTCCGTAATGTCGCCCGATGTACTTGTCCTAAGGAAGCAGCTGCGATGGGAGCTAGACTAAACTCAGCAAAAATCTCGCTTATGGATGCTCCGAGTTCACTCTCTACTTTTTGCTGTATCTCGGATAAATCTACGGAATCTACGGAGTCCTGGAGCTTGGACAATTCATCAATAATTTCCTTCGGCAAAATATCCACTTGCGCACTAACATGCTGCCCAAGCTTGATAATTAATCCACCCATTTCCATTGCGGTCTTCGTAAAATAGGTGGCCTGTTTTCGGTATAAGGCTTTTGTTTTCACTTCTAAGCGCCGCCCTGAAATAAAATGCTTTTGCCTTCCCAGCCACCAGAAATCCCATGTGAATTTAAAAATCATCCGCATGGTTCTTCTGAACCGGAGATCCTTCATCAATTTAAAGAATTCGCTCATTCTTTTTCGTCGGCCGCAGGCCCTTTTTCATCGATCTCAGGTTCATGATCCTCTTCTTCGGAATCAGTAGTGCTTTTATCAAAGATCGCTTGGGCCATACTTTCAAACTTTTTCGAAGCACTCATGAAGAAATCTGCAAATTTGTTGAACATTTCTGCTTTGACCAGAATGACGGCTCCCTTGCGCTTATTCCCGAAAACGATGAATTTCTCACCCGGCTTGATATTAAGTTCTTCCCTTGCTTCTCTAGGAATAACAATCTGTCCTCTCTCACCCATGGATGTTGTTCCCAGTACTTTACCATGCCCGAATCCGTGACTATTTTCTTTTTTTTGATGCATCGTAAATCTCTCCTTTGATAATCAATCTTCATATAAGTATGATATTTCATACTTATCTTATTTTCAATGATTGCGTTGACTATTTTCAACATTACCGGTAATAAGGCAAATCCGCTTTAAAAAGTTGAATTTTATTATACCGAAAGTTTACCTCGGATTTGCATGGTGTTTTAGGTAAAATATGCCCAAAGGAGTGACGTGTAAATGTTAAACAAGGTGAGTATCATTCAAGTCCACAGAAGGACGTTAGAAGATTTGTGAATTTTTTTACTGGAGGAGATAATATTACATAAAATGTCTGGAAGACGATATCCCTTATTTCGGATTTTTCCATGAGATTTATTCGTGTGAAGAACCCTTTGAGTATGAGAAACGAAATATTTAATCTGTTCGTAGCATCCATTGACTGAATTGAAGGCTATCGATAGTTGAACAGCAAAACAACCGTAGCAGATGCGATAGCTTCTGCTACGGTTGTTTTACTTTTTAGAGCGCTTCGCCTACTTTGTGAACCCGCAGCAGGTTGGTGGTTCCGGTACGGCCTGCAGGGACACCTGCGGTGATGACCACCAGGTCGCCATCTTGTACATAACCGGCCGACTTGGCCAGTTCAACGGCGGCTGCTACAGCTGTATCAGTGCTGGAAGCGGACTCACTGCGGAGCAGCGGGGCTACACCCCAGGTCATGGACAGGGCGTACAGTACGCTCTCCTTGGTGGATACGGCGATAACCGGTGCAGCCGGCTTGTGCTTGGCGATTGTGCGGGCGGTAAAGCCGCTTTCGGTCAGGGCGAGAATGGCCTTGGCGGAGAGCATGTGGGCGGCGCGGGCAACGGCTTCACCGATCGCACCGGTTATGTCGGTGGAAGCTTCATCTCTCTTGCAGCTGCAGCGGCCGTAGCTTCCCAGGACGGACTCTGCGCGGGCGGCGATGCGTGCCATGGTCTCGACGGACTCCAGCGGGTACTTGCCTGCGGCGGATTCGCCGGACAGCATGACGGAATCAGTGCCGTCGAAGATGGCGTTGGCGACGTCGCCCGCTTCCGCGCGGGTCGGACGCGGGTTCAACTGCATGGATTCCAGCATGTGGGTTGCGGTGATGACCGGTTTACCGGCCAGGTTGCACTTCCTGATCATATCTTTCTGAACCAGCGGCACGTCCTCCACCGGCAGGTCTACGCCCAGGTCGCCGCGGGCTACCATCAGGCCGTCGGCTACGCTCAGGATGGCGTCCAGATTCTCCACGCCCTCGTCATTTTCGATCTTGGCGATAACTTGGATATGGCCGGCGTTGTGCTCACTCAGAATCTGTTTGATTTCGAGAATGTCTTCGGCTTTGCGGACGAAGGATTGGGCGATGATGTCGATATTCTGCTCAATGCCGAACTTGATGTGCCGGATGTCCTTCTCGGTAACACCGGGAAGGCTGGTTTTGATGCCGGGAACATTGACACCCTTACGCTGCTTTAGCTTGCCCCCGTTCGTGATGAGGCAGGTGATCTCGGTACCTTCGGCCTTAACGACCTCCAGACGAATCAGACCGTCATCAATCAGGATGATGCTGCCAGGCTTCACATCTTGGGGCAGCTGCTTGTAGGTGACTTGAATGCGGTCCTTGGTGCCGAGCACTTCCTCTGTGGTCAGAACCACGGCTTCACCCGGTACCAGCTCCGCGTAGTCCGAGTCCATTTTACCGATACGGATTTCCGGACCTTTGATGTCTAGCAGGACGGCAACATATTGGTTCAGCTCCCGGGCTGCCTCCCTTATACGGCGGATGCGCTCCGCATGCTCGTCCAGCTCTCCGTGGGCAAAGTTCAGGCGGGCGACGTTCATACCGGCTTGGATCAGCTTCCGCAGCATTTCAGGGCTTTCGCTGGAGGGACCGATAGTGCAGATGATTTTAGTTTTGCGCATGTTTTTTTCTCTCCTTCTATTTAACATTGAACTCTTGTGAAGTCTTCTCTAACCCTTACAATAAAGCATAACGATTCATTAGAAAAATATATATTCATTATTCATCAATTTTGATGTAGAGAAAAGCTAGCCATCGTTTCTCTAGAATGGTAATACCTTCTTCGACAGTGTTATTTTACACTCGTAGGCTTAGGAATATCCAAAGTCTTTTAAATGACAATCATGCACCACGAGGACTTTTGCGGCCATGGCAGATTTTTTAATGAACAGCAAAATCCTTGAAGGATTTTCCAATGATTTATGGAAAGATAGGAGTACCTGAAATTGATGTAAAGAGCCATTGTAAGCGGGGGAGTAGCGCGCATGCGGATACGGTGTTCAAGCTTCGGTTATCCTGTCCGGTTCCACGGCCATTTCGTTGTCTACGCGGGCGATCATTTGTCGGGAAGTCAATTCGGAAAAGAGGAATAGCTGATGTCGAAGTTTAGGTTAGGCAGTACCCAATTAACAGGAGCGGATGGTGTTCGTGCGATTGCTTGCTTGTCCGTCATCCTGCATCATGTGTCACAACGTCTGGCGATGCCCGCGCAAAAACATTGGCTTCAAGAAGTGCAGTCGGTTGTCCTGCTTGGGAACAGCGGGGTCAGCCTGTTTTTCGTGTTAAGCGGATTTTTGCTGTCGTTCCCCTTTTGGAGCGCGTATTTGGATCGTGAGGCGTATCCTGGTATCCGGAAATATGCAGTACGCCGCGCTGCAAGAATTATACCATACTTTTCGATTAGCGTAATGAACAAATAATGCCAAATATACAGGCCGAACGAAACTTTCGCAGTATAACGGAAAAAGCGGTTATCCAGTAGGCGCCCTAGGATCAAGCTGAACGGTGCTGACAATAGCACGACC
>CAKMKL010000394.1 GCA_927443375.1 uncultured Paenibacillus sp.
TTTTTCATATTAATCCTCCAGAATCAGTGTATCTGCTAATGTGAATTGTACCATAAGATTTGCACTCATAGGTATTTCAAAAAAAAGCGACTTTAGCAATGAGAAGCGTTAAAAAGTTTATTGATTGCGCTTTCAATGCAACTGATTCTAAAGAGTAAGATTAGTAGCGAAGTAGACAGATAGGATAATAGCCAGAATGAGAAATGGTAAGAGCGTAAGATACTTCTTTTTGTGCAAAATATCTCCCCCTTATTAACTGCTAGTTATCAATAGATTATCATTTTTAGTAACATTTTGGGAGCTGCTCCCTAGTGATTACTAAAAAGCGCCCGTTTTGAGGGATTAAAATTTCTCGGGTTTTGTGATTTTAATAGAGGCTACTTCTCCACACTTTTTACAAAATGTATATATAACCGGGGATCCGAAAGTAAAAGGTTTACCGATTGGCATTACATTCCCGTATCCATTCTTTATTTCACCTTTAGTAAAGGTATTACTTCCACAAGATTTACAAGTTAAGTTTTCTTGGCTCATAACAATCACCTTCCACGAATTATTTATCAATTCATACGAGTAATTCCTTGGATGAGTTTCGTTATTATTAAGTACTAAACAGTACGTCGGGGTAATGCTGTAAGACGCATACGGCGCAGTAAGGGAGGGAAAAGGTGGGGAGAAAACTCAGCTTATCGCGGCAGCTCTGAACGAAAACAAAGTCATAGATTTCCGCTGTGTTATTTAACGTTTACCATTAACGTAAAGACGTAACGATTTACCTATTTAAGTCTAACGATGTTCCCCAAGAGGTTTTAATTGATGGTTTGGTCTGTAAAGCCAGTGGCAGTACGAAATTTTCTTCATCAAACTCTAGGATCAGACATTCATAGTTGACTTCTCGCTTTATATGAATCGTGCTGATATTTTCTAAGTAGTATTTGCTTATTTCTTCAGTTTTAAAATAAATTCTTAACTGGCCACTTCGGCTTGCTTCTTCAAACTCGAATACAGCCTTTATATTATTCCTAACTATTTGAAATGATACTGTTGTATATTGCCATGGAATACCATCATCACTTAGCTTTGCATCACATTCAAATAGGTATTCTAATTCATACAGTTCAGGAGTTTTCATTGCTGGCCCCCACAATCAATCTTCTTTAATGTTCACTCAATAATACCACATATTGGAACAAATCTGCTGGTTAGCTTAATGATGCTTTTTCATCGAGAGCCACAGTGATTGATGCGCAGTACGAATGCTAACGACGCAAACAGCGCAATTAGGGAAGGATATTACGTTGTTAAAACTCAGTCGATGATCGATTATCCAATATAGGCGGCATTGATTAACAGATCTCCGCTTGTGGGATGAAAATTTCACTTGGTCTGGACTTTTAAATCTTCACCAATTTGCTTCGTACCTTCATAAATAACTCCCTGGTCATAATTAATAATATCAAAATATCCATTGTAAAAATCCCAAACATCTGAATGATTCGAATAATAAGCAATAACGTCTAATATGCGATTGAATAAAATTGTTGCTTCAGTTTCAGTAGGATTCCCTTCAACCATCAACCTGAATTTAAGATCTTTTTTACCATCGTATGAAGATGCTGTAGTAGCTATCTCATCAAGTTGCCTAAAATACTTCTCGGATTTCACGACTGCATCGCCTATGTCTATGCTTGTTTCCTGGCTGCAAGAGACAGCTAAAAATAATGAAATAGATGAGAGGATGAGTAAAATAATTCTTTTCAGCAATTTAAACCTCCAATTATAAAATTTTTTACCTTTATTATATGACGAAAAATAGGAATAAATAGGAAAAGTAAAATGTGAATACGAGGGGTTGAAATGGGGTATAAGAAATGGAATCAAAAAGGAGAGATATGAAATGAAATCCAAGCGCCCGATGAATTCTAACTATGATCACACAACGGATTCGGAGTATCTACTGAGGGAACTGGAAAAAGACCCAAACCGGAAACCAAACAAAGACGATATAAAGCGGGTTGCCTCAATGGTTAATGAATACAAAGGCAGTATCAAATCCCCTCTGCATGAACAACAGGAACAAAAGGTTGGGCGAGGGGAGCGTTTTGCGGATTGGGTAGCGAAATTGGGTGGCAGCTGGCTATTTGTTATTAATTTCTGTTTGGTTATCATTATATGGCTCGCGTATGACAGCAGCCGGAGCTCTTTATTTATTCTTAGCTTTTGTTTATCCGTCTTTACGGTTTTTCAAGCCGCTATGATCCAAATGAGCCAAAATAGACAAGCTACAAAGGACAAACAGGAACAAATGCTGCATACCGCTATTGACTATAAAGCCGAAAAAGAGAATCTTGAAATGCAGGAGAAACTGCAAAAAATCGATAACCAGCTTCAGGCTATCGAGAATCATTTAACGTCAATGCGTAATCCTAAATTTTTTTAATGTATGTGTATATAGGACCTGGACAGTCAAAAGTTCTTGTCGAAAAATCATAATCGAAAAGCACTGAAACGTAGATAACAGGAATGATTCCCTCTAGTCAGAAGGAGATCCAAGATTGTATGGGATTAGCGGGGAAACTTCCCTCTACATTCGGCCTGTCGTCCCGTTTATATCCATTTAAGCAAAATTACAGGGAGGAATGCAGTTTTCAGGCTGAACCTCGGGGCTGTTTTTTCGCTAACTGCGAACACTCTCCCATGCCGTGGTCTCAGAGGCCAGCGTTGCCGCTTATTTACGCAAGTCTATTTTTCACCTGTCTGCTCAAAATCCTCACTTATCTATAACAAAATAGTTAAATCCAGGCAGGAAATCGCTAATATGGAGCGCGATCGCTGGTTTCTTAGAGGTGTAGAACTTTTGACTGTCCAAATAATTTTAACTTGAAGATCAACATTTAAGGAGAATTGGCGGAAGAAAAGTTTGGAACTGTAGGAGCGGCAGCGTCCGCCTGAAAGCTTTCCGTAGGAAAGCTAGCATCGTAAGCATAAACAGTCTGCGGATTTCAACCGTGGCAACGGTATAAATCAAGAAATCTGCAGAAGAGCAGCGGCTGGAAATCCAAGCATTCTCTGTAGTCACGGCCTGTCCTAAAATAGAAAAATCACAAGTTTAATCTATAAAGCGCATAATTGCACCCTTCACAGGTCACAATAGGAAAAAACCAGAATGAAGGGATTACAGTGAACGCTTTTCGCTTGAAAAAACAACTGTGGCGGCGATGGAGACGGTGGAAAAAAGCCCCTTGGGTTGGAGCGGCTTGTATTGCATTAACGGTGCTCGCCTGGCGCGGCATGCAGGTTCCGGTAGAGATCAGCGGATTGCTAAGTACTTCCGAATGGAGGATACCCGCAGCGGCGGGTGAATGGTATAATCCGCTGCAGAACGGGAAGCAGGGGGACAGTGTAGCGGCTCTCGCAGCCGTTTATCATACCGGGAATAACAGGGAAGACAGTAGTACCGCAATGGACCGCGCACAACTGCTGGAAGCGGTGAACCGCGGAAGTGTCAGCAGAACAGTGCATCTGCAGACCACTTATGTAGCAGGTGAGGAAGTGCAGACACTGCCCGGTGTGAAGAGTCCCGCCCAGCTGAAAGAACTGATTGAGGAGCATCCCGGCTGGAACGGCTGGATCAGCAAGGAAGGCGATCTGTGGCTGGAGCAGCGGGTAAATGACTTATCGCCGCTGACCAAAAAGGATGCCTACATCGGGGTGGATGAGCAAGGGAATCTGACTTTGTTCAAAGGGCCTCCGGCAGGAGAAGAAGTGCTCAAAACCTTTTTCCAAATGGATATGGGGTCGATGAAATCCTCGCTCCCCGAAGAAATCTGGAAGCAGCTTCACGAAGGCATCCGCGTGCAGGATATTGAGGAGTACAACAGCGTGCTCTCGACCTTCAGCGATTATGCCAGGGATTCAGCAGAGCAGGTTATGCAATCGGAATAGGGTAAGCACTAAACGGTTATGCGCCTTGATAGGCGGCATGGCCGTTTTTTTGTGCGCAAAATCATGCAGTTATTATCTTAAATCCGCCTGTTAGGACATAAAAGTATATCCTTTTGCACCGATGCTACACTGTGAATGTAGGAAACAGGCCTCGCAATGAATTCGTAAGTGAATTCGTTCGGAGGATTTCACAGGAGCAGAAGCTCACAACATTTTTAGGAGGTACAACAGCAATGCGGACAATTTTTTCAGGCGAGGCTATAGATTTCAGCTACAACAAAAAGGAACCCGTTCTGGACGGGTTAACGATCTCTATCACAGACAAACAAATTTATGGACTGCTGGGCCCTAACGGGGCCGGGAAGTCAACCTTGACCAAGGTGATGCTGGGGCTGGAGAACCCGCAGAAGGGTAGATTGCAGTGGTTCAACGAGTACCCGAACCAGAGCACGAAAAGCCGGGTGGGCTATGTGCCGCAGGATCTGGCGCTGATCTACGATCTGTCGGCGTATGAGAATGTGGAATTCTTCGGCAAGCTCTACAACCTGAAGGGGGAACGGCTTAAGAATCAGGTCCGCTACGCACTCGAATTCGTCGGGCTGTGGGATGAGCGCAAGCAGAAGCCCAAGAAATTCTCGGGCGGGATGAAGCGGCGGCTGAACATCGCATGCGGTATTGTGCATAATCCGGATGTCATCATTCTGGATGAGCCGACTGTAGGGGTTGATCCCCAGTCGCGCAACCGGATTCTGGATGCCATTCTTGAGCTGAACCAGCTTGGCACAACCATCGTCTACATCTCGCACTACATGGAGGAGGTAGAGAAAATCTGCTCCCATGTCGGCATTATCGACAAAGGCACGCTGCTCTGTGAAGGCAGGCTGAGTGATGTTCTCGAGGCAAACACCGATCAGGCGATCCTTAAGCTTGAGTTCCAGCAAAAGGGAGCGGCTTATGCCGAGCGGCTGGCCGAATATACGGTGATCGCAACCGACGAGAACACGGTCGAGCTCTCTGTCCCGAAGAATAACGTCAGCATTCTCAGTGAAATTAAAGCAAGATTCGGGGATGAGGTCAAAAGCTTTCAATACATCTCGCCGAATCTGGAACAGGTTTTCTTCAAATTAACCAAGAAGAATTTGAAGGATTAGCCATGTGGACCATTTATCTGACAAGCATGAAACGGAAAATAAAAAGTCCGGTCGTATTCGTCAACTACATTCTATTGCCGCTGCTGCTGATTGTAATCCTCGGCAATGCCTTATCCACCATGTTTCATTCTGAGCCGGAGAAGACAGCGGGAGCCATCAACATCACACAGACCCGCACGGTTGTGGTCAATGAGGACAAGGGACAGCTCGGTAAGGATATTGTGTCCTTTCTGACAGGCAAGGAGAACCAGGAGCTGTACAAGGTAACGGTCGCGGATAGCGCGGAGAAGGCCCGGAAGTCTCTGGAGGCTGATGAATATGACCAATATATTTATCTGCCGGCCGGTTTAACGGAAGGGGTTAATGCCAAGCAGGAGAGCGCAGTAACCATCTACGGCAAGGACCAGAACATCGATAAGGTGGACATCACAGCATTGACCCTCTCCGCCTTCGGGGACGGCTATCAGGCCATGGATGTGTCAGGACAGAATAACCAGCCTATCGTGTATCAGCATGTTTACAACAATCTGCTGACAGCAGGGAAAACGTCCGAGAAGCAGAGTGATGCGGGCAATATGTCAGGGCTGAGCTATTACGGAGTAACGATGCTGGTGCTGATTCTCTTTTACGGCCTGGCTAACACAATGAATTTCATTCAGGAGGAGTACAATGAGGCACTTGGCGACCGCTATCTCATTTCTCCGCTTTCCAAAATGTCACTGGTAGTCAGCCAATGGCTGACCGGGTGCTCGATCTCCATTATTCAGGGGCTGATCATCGTCTTCTGTGCCAAGCTGTTCTTCAATGTATCCTATGGCGCAAGCAATCTGGTGGTCCTGTTTATCATCATCGTGGGAGCGGTTTTCTTCAATGCGCTGGGGTTGTTTCTCGGAGTGCTTGGACGGCGCATGAAGGCGCTGGACGGGATTGTCTCGCTGCTCATTCCGGTAATGACGTTTATCGGCGGCGGCTTTATCAAGCTGGATTTCGGCTCACTCAGCAAGCTCAGCATCAACGAGGTGTTCCAGCAGCCGTTGTTCGATTATATCCAGCAGGGTGTAATTCATCTGATGCCTGTCTATAATGCGCTGGCGTTGTCCTTAGGCTTTGTGATTATCTCCGTCTTCTCATTGACACGGAAAGGAGTCAGATAAGATGAGAATCTTTGAACTCTATTTGAAACGGATCGTGAAAAGAAGGCTGACGCTAATTTTCATGGTGCTGCTGCCGATCCTCTTTACCTTTATGGTAGTTACGCAATATAACGATGCCACCAAAGTTACCTTGGCCCTGTATGCACCGGATGCGGCGGTTGACTCTTATGTCTCTGCCATGCTGGAAAAGCAGGATGTGACCCTGATTCATGCGGAGGATGCAGACAGTGCCATCAAGAGCAGTGCCAATCTCGGAATTGTCTTTTCCCAGACGGCCGATGAATTATATGCCAGCCCGGATGGAATGAAGATTGAGAGCTATGCCAAAGAAACCAATTTCAATTCAAAATCACTCGAAGTGAAGCTGAACAGTGTCTTCTCTTCTCTGCAGACCCTGGCCAAAAATGCCCCGGATGCAGAAGCTTTCAAGCAGAATATGAAGCTTATGGAGGATTCCCCGGCACCAATCAAGGTGGAGCCGAGTATTCTGGGCAATCCGCACGCAGTGGTCCTGACGAGTACGTTCAACATGATTGTCTTCATCATGCTGTTCCTGACAATGACCAATACGCTGCTGTTCCTTGGCGATAAGGTTCATTCGACCACAGAACGGGTCCTGCTGACGGCAAAAAATAAGCTCAGCTATTACCTCCAGACTGTCTCAGTATTCGCAGCAATCGGTGTCGTCCAGTTCCTGCTGATGATTGCGCTCATGAGCGGAGCTTTCGGAATTGACCTGGAGCTGTCTGCCTCCCATCTGCTGCTGCTAGTCCTGGCTTACGGCCTGCTGAATGTGATCGCTGCAGGGATTGGCCTGCTGCTGGTCAGCCGTACCACCAAGCAATCCACCGGCCGCCTGCTGGTAACGGTAGTCTCCCTGCCTCTGGCGATGCTCGGAGGAACACTCTGGCCCAGCTCCATTATGCCCGAAGGGATGCAGCGCTTCGCCAGAATTCTGCCTACCCGGTGGATCACGGAGCTGAATACAGAATTGTTCAGCGGGTTCTCGGGAAGCAGCGGCGCCGTAACCACCCATTTCATCAGCCTGCTGGGCTGTGCGGCAGTGATCTTCCTGCTACTTACCCGGGTGAAGACTCAGGATATTTAGAGCAGCTTCCGTGAAAGGAGGAGGGGACCATTATGATAGTGGAGCCAGATAACGGCACACGGTACTATGAGCTTACACCCCTGCAGCAGAAAATTCTCTATGCAGAGAAGCATAACAAGGATTACGGAATTTATTTCTCGGTTCACTATGACAAGCGGTGGAGCCGGGCAGACCTGGAGCAGGCCGTTCAGCGGGTGATGAATGAAGCTGAGGCCTTTAGCGGCAGGATCGTCAGACAGGAAGGGCAGTACCTCTTTGCTGTGGACCGCGGCTTCAAGGATTATAGAAGCGGGACTTCGCTCCGCGGCCAAAGAATCTCCATCTTTGAAGGGCAGCAGTTAGCCGCCTTTTACCTGAGAGAGGATGAGCGCTGCATTGAATTTCTGATGCATCATCTGATTATGGACGGAGACTCCCTTTATCTGTTCCTGGATTGTCTGGAACAGGAGCTGCTGACCAAGGATTCTCCGGTGTTTCAGGAGGGAAGTTATTTCCGGGAGGCCGTAGGCCAGGGGAAGGCGCTACCTGTAGCCGACGGATACACGGACAAGATCAGGCAGTTCCTCGGCACGGATAAGGATTGCCGCCCCTATGCCGAACCGGTGTATGGCCGGGACCGGCTCTCTGCCGATGCATTTAAGGCAGCTGCCGCATTATCCGGCAAACTGAAAGTCACCCGGTTCGGCGTGATTCTGCTGGCTCTAGCCCTGCTGTCGCCGCAGAAGAAGAACCTCGTCGGCGTGGTGGTGTCCCGCCGGGATCACCGCCAGCAAGCCGGTGTTATCGGGAACTTTACGGACATTGCTCCAGTGCTCCTGCAAATTGACGAAAGCTTAAGTTACGCCGGCAATGCGCAGAGCATTTTCAAGGAATTGTTTCATGCGATCAGCGGATCCGCCGCACTATCCTACGAGGAATACATGGAGCTGCTCGGGTACCGCGGGTATGATTACGTCTTATCCTATACAAAGATGCCGGATCTGGACCGGAAATCGGCGGTGTTCTCCCAGCTCGCACTGGGCGAATATCTCCACAAGTACAATAACCACCTGCAGTTCAATGAATACGAGGTTCAGCTGGGTTATGAGGTGTGTTATGAACAGCCTCTCATTCAGCATCTGTGTGAAGGTCTGGAAGAAATGCTGCTGGAGCTGGACCGGCTGGATCTGTCCCAGCCAGCAGGTAATGCGCAGATCACGCCGCTGGTGATTATGGAGACTGCTGCGGCAACCGAGTGGAGTGCTGAGCCCAAAAGGAGCAGCCACTGGTTCCCCGATGTGGATGAGGATGAGAACCTGTTCAACTCCTCCATCTCTTCCATGGATATTGCCAGGATGATCACGGATATTTATGAGCATCTTGGTGTCCAGCTCAGCTATCAGGATATTTACGCATCGGGAACGCTCCGGGAGCTGAAGCAGCTGATTCTCAGCAAGGCAGGCACTGCGGTTCCGCTGCACATGGGCGGACAGGAACCGGATGAATATGTATGTCCGAACTTTATGAAGGTGCTGTTCATCGACAGCTTCCGGTTTACAGATTCGAATATGTACGATGTGAAATATGCGTACCGGATTTCGGAGCAGGGTACAGCAGAATTAATTGCCCTTCAGGCGGTAATCGAGCATGTCATTGCATGCAACGATGTATTCTTCACAGAATATTCCTATGCTGATGGTGAGGTGTCGGGAAAGGTTAAAGCCGACCGGCATGTTGAAATCGAGCAACTCACAGTGGCTGATCTGGAACAGCTGAACACTATTAGCAGCGGATTCCGCCTGCAGGGCGGTGCAAGGCTGTGGGACATCCGGCTGGTCACGGTGCTCTCCACGCAAGAGACCTACCTGTATGTTAATATGCATCACATGCTGATCGATCAGGTAGGGCTTGCCGTGCTGCTTCGCCAGATCGAGGACAGCTTCAATGGCCGGCCTGTAGATTATGTCCAGTACGCGCAAATTGCCGGAAGCTATGAAGCGGCAATCGGCGATGCCGTACAGGGCTGGCAGCCGCTCCTCCGTTACAACGCCTATCCAAGCCAGGGCAAGCCGATGCTGACCAAGGGAAGCTATCATGTTCATGAGTTTGCTTTTCAAGCGGAAAAGGCCCCCTATTCCGAGACGGAACACAGATTGCTTACATACATAACAAACCGTTTGGCGCTGGCTTTCAATCATACACAAGGTTATGTAGGTGCGGTATACCACGGCAGGGTGATACCGGGCGCGACGAAAGTCATCCATTCCTTTGCCAGGGTGCTGCCAGTCTTCTTCAACGTGGCAGACGAGGAAGTCCTCCGGGAGAGCCTTGCTACGGCACACCGGTATCAGGCGGCATCGATTTACGATTTGAACAGCGCCGGATTTACCCTTGAATTCCCTTCAATCGTGTTTCAGACGCTGGTTGCAGGCAGCAGCGAAGGTACATTATTTGACCGGACGCTGGAGTTCGCAGGGATGTCCAAGTTCCAGATTCTGATGAACCTGGAGCTGTCCGCCGCAGAATGCCGGTTAAGCCTGTATATTGATGATCAGATTTATAATCCGGCGGAAGAAGCACAGATTGTCCGTGATGTGCACGCCGCAGTACAAGAGCTGACTGGGAAGGCAGGTGAAGCGGAGCATGCTTGATTATGCACCCTTGGCTGACCGCCAGGAAGCCTGGGAGGAGAGCAGTGAGCTGACCTCCATTCAGCGGAAAATGTTCATCTGCAACAAGCTGCCGATCTACCGTCTGCCGCTGCTGTACCCACTGGAACCCGGAATCAGCTATGCCGCTGTGAAGGAAGCCTTATATGCGGCGTTCAAGGCGCACAAGACACTGCAGGTGAAATATACGTATGAGCCGCAGCTGCGGAAATTTTACCAGCGTTATACTCCGCTGCAGCCGGAAGAGTTCATTGTGGAGTCCGTCAGGATCAATGAACCGCCTGACGAGTATATCCGGAGCCTGCTGGCAGGCATTGATCTGAGCGAGTATTATCCATGGCGTCTGGCCTTTCTGGAATGGCGGGATGAGCGGTATCTCTGGGTAGAGTTTCATCATATTGTGATTGACGGGCTGGGGATCCGCCGGTTTGAACAGGATTTTACCGGCAGGCTGCTGGAAGGGCAGGAGGTTCCGCCGCAGGCTTCGCTTCCATTGTCCAGCTACCGTAGAATCTGCGAGCTGCAGAGGGATAACCCCAGCGAACCGGAAGCAACAGGCAGACTGCTGAAGCTGCCTGAGCTGCAGGACAAGCCGGTCCCAGGTGTCGGAAGGCTTACGGTTCCGCTGGATAATAACCGGCAGGAGGCCGTTCAGCGGCTGGCCAAGCAGCTGAATGTAACCAAAAACGCCGTGTTCCAAGGCGTGTTGGAGGAAGTGCTGAGCCGCTGCTGCAGCGGAGATACCTATGGCACCATTGGCAACTGGCGCATGAGTCTGGGGAATTTCACGGAGGCAGGCTGTTTCGTGCGGCTGATGCCGAAGCGGATGCAAGCAGCCGGGACAACGGAGGACAGGATCAGAACGATTCACCGGGATAATCTTCAGACGCTGATGAACCGCAGCAATGAGCTGCCGGGAATGACCGAATATCCGGTGATGTACTCTTATGAAGAGGATATGTTCAGGCATTTCCGGTATATCCCGGCGGACAGGATGTGCAAGTTCCAGCTCTACATCCGGGTGTATTGTTACCGCCAGGAGAATGGGATTGAAGCAGAATACAGCAAGGCTAAATATACGGAAGAACAGATTTCTGCAATCATCAGCGAATTCGGCACCAGGCTTGATCATTTAGCAGAATAGGGGGCTCAATATGAATTTATCAGAAATATTTAACAAAAAATTTAATATATACCAGAGTAATGAGGCGATTCTGGACGATACCCGCACCCTTACCTATCAGCAGCTGGACGAGCTAACCCGCGGGATTGCCGCCGGTCTGCGCAGGCAGGGGGTCGGTGAAGGGGATGTGGTCGCCATCGAATGCGTCAGCAGAATCGAAGCTATTGCGCTCATGATCGGCACCATCCGGGCGGGAGCCGCATATTGTGTCATCCCTGAAGCTTATCCGGATTACCGCAAGGAGAAGATGAAGGAGCTGGTTCAGGCCAAGCTTAGTGTGCATCAGGTAGACTGGGCAGACTGCGGCAATGCAGACGAGCTTCCGGAAGCGGTAAGAAAGCCGGACAGCCTGCTGTACATTATCTTCACCTCAGGCTCAACGGGAGAGCCGAAGGCAGTAGCCATTGAAGATCACTCCATCGCCAAAATTGTGAATGAACCCAGCTTCTACAGCGGCAATGTAATGGGCCAGCTGGCTCCGCTGGAGTTCGATGCTTCGGTCTATGAGATTTTTGGCGGGCTGCTGAACGGTATGACGCTGAAGCTGATCAGTAAAGATGACAGCCTGGATTGTGACAATGTACCTGAAAGGTTCAGCGGTATCGATACCCTATTTCTGACTACACGGCTGTTCAATCTGTATGTGGATGAGGCCCCGGAGCTGTTCAGGGAGGTGTCGCTGGTTCTCACCGGCGGTGAGCGCTGCTCGGTGCATCATCTGCAGGAAGCGGCCCGGCACTGCACCGTACTGCATGTATACGGACCTACGGAGACGACCGTTTTTGCTACCTTCCACAAAGTCACGGGTGCTGAACAAGATATGCCTATCGGCAGACTGTTTGACCAGGGAACGTTCATGATTGCGGACGACAATAACCTTCAGGTGCCGCAAGGGCAGCAAGGAGAGCTTCTGATTGCGGATTCCGGTGTGATGCGCGGCTATCTCGGAGATGAGGAGGCCAGCCGCAGCGTCCTGCTTCAGCAGGATGGAGAACGCTTTTACCGTACCGGTGATGCCGTGTACCTAAATGATGCTGGTGAGATTGTCTACGTCGAACGTAAGGACAGGCAGGTCAAAATCTCCGGCTACCGCATTGAGCTGGGGGAAGTGGAGAAATGTGCCTATGACTTCGGCCTGCAAAAGGATTGCCTGGCGCATTATGACGGTAAACGGCTGACGCTCTACGTGAAGGATCAGGTCAATCTGGAGCAGCTGCGGGGCCATCTGAGAAGCTGGCTGCCTGAATATATGGTTCCTACAGTGAAGGTGGTGGATATTATTCCTATGAATACGAACGGCAAAACGGACATCCAGGAGATCATAAGTGGCAATTGTGAGGCCAATGATAGCCGGAATGAAATTATGAAGGTGATGACGAGTGTGCTGAGCAGCGAATTAACCGCAGAGCAGACGTTCCTGGATGTGGGCGGGGATTCCATCAAGGCGATGGAAATCATCTGGCAGCTGGGAAGCAAGGGGTATCAGCTGGACCTCGACACGCTGTTCAGCAGAACTATAGGAGAGATCGCGGACAATGTCAGCAATGGTTAGCAGTACTGAGAAGAGGATCGTAAGCAGCTGCATGCTTAGTCCGACGGCCTATAATATTCCGCTGTTTGTGAGGTTCGCCGAAGGGCTCAACATTCCCAGAATGTATAATCTGCTGACCCGCTATATGGAGGATTTCGAGCTGTTCCGGACCTCATATGAAATACACTCGGAGATTCATAAAAGAACCCGGAATGAACCGCCGACGATTGAGTTTAGAACCTTTGAGCATCTGGACAAGGATCGTCTCATCAGCGAGCATCTGATTACGATCAGAGACCGTGCGCTGGTACGTTTCGTGATCTGTAGGATTCTGGATGAGCCCGGTGATTATCTGTTTATCAATGCCCACCATGTTCTTCTCGACGGATTCAGTATGAATCTGTTTCTGCAGGAGCTTACCCAGGCCTATCTGTCCGGGGAACCGGCCGTCTCGCAGCTGTATCCGCCGCTGCTGGAGGAGGCTCCGCAGGGAAGCCTGCAGGCAGAAGGCAGCGGGGGCCGGACCCTCAGCTTCGGGAAGTATGCCCCGTTCAAGAGCAAACTGCTGGGCAGACAGAACAGTGAAATTCATTACCTGAACGAGCGCTTCAGACTGGATGGTAGCCCGGCCAAACGCCATTCGGATTTCGCGGTGGCACTGACCGCCTTCTCGCTCAGTCTGGCCCACTTTCTGCAAAGCGGCACCGTATATCTGGCCTATCCCTACCTGGGCAGAGACCCCCGAAATTACAAGGCGCTCGGCAATTTCGTCCAGCTGATTCCGTTTGGAATAGAGCTGGAGGAAGAGCTCAGGACAGAGACGGATCAGCTCATTGCCGGCATTCAGAGCCGGATTTTCGCAAGCTTCGCCGGACGTGATTATTACGATGAGCTGATCCGCACGGAGGGGATGAGCAGCATGAATATTTTCAGAGATATTATTTTTGATTATAAATCCGGCAGCCTGATCGCCAAAACCTTAAATGAGGCCCACGGCATTCAGCTGGAGGAGGCCCACGGCTACCGCGACGAGAAATATGGTCTCCATTTCTCCGTATACAAGACGGGAGATGACTGGGAGATCAGCATCATCTCCAGCGAATACGGACTTACGGATCTGCAGGCACTGCTGGAGCTGTTCCACTCCATTCTTCAGAAGCTGTACGCGAATGCCGGCGGCGGATTACGGGTTGACGATTTAGTATCGCTCACTGCGAAGGAAGAGGAGCATGGCGTTGAAGCTGCCCCGGAAACACCGGGCGGAAGGATTTACGACGAGGTCGCCGGAATCGTATCCACCCTGCTGGGGGAGGCGGGAGTGCAGGCAAATGTAAGCTTTTTCGATCTCGGCATGGACTCGCTCCTGCTGGTGAAGTTCAAGAAAAGAATCAGGGAATCCTTCAATATCAATCTCAAAATCTCGGATTTCTTCAACTATCATACGGCGGAACTGCTGGCCGGAAAAATTATGGACCATCTAAAGGAGGCTAATTAAATGAATATTGCATTACTGTTGCCCGGACAGGGAACAAGGTTTACGGAACAGGTAAAAGAGCTCTGGCTGGAATCCCCGGAAGCCCGCGGCCTTATTGAAACGGCAGAACGGCAGCTGGGCTATCCGGTTTCGGAATGGCTGACCTCCGATCTGAGCAAAGACACACATAAAGCGCAGCTCGCCACTTATGTCGGCTCCATGTGCATGTATCAGTTATACAAACAGCAGATTGGATTGTATCCCAGCTATGTGCTTGGCCACAGTCTGGGAGAGCTTACCGCGCTGACCATTGCCGGGGCTGTGAGCTACGAAGAAGGACTGCAGCTGGTGGATATCCGCGGGAAGGCAATGAAAGCGGCGATTGAGCAGCAGGAGAGCCTCGGAATGATGGCGGTATTCGCCGCACCTGAGCAGGTCGAGGGGCTGGCAGCCGGCTGGGATGAGGTCTATGCGGCCAATCTGAACTCGGAGCTGCAGACTGTAATTTCCGGTACCAGGCAGGCCATTCAGGAATTCGTCAAACACCACCAGCTCGAAGGCGTGATGCTCGGCGTGAACGGAGCCTTCCATACTCCTTATATGAAGGAAGCGGCAGAACAGGTCTATGAGCAGCTTGACGAGCTGTCCTTCAGCACCAGACTGCAGACACAGGTGATCAGCAATAAGAGCGCAGAGCTGTATGATTTCACGAATATCCGAGGAGAAATTGCCGCACAAATGGTCAGTCCGGTCCGCTGGAAGCCGTCGGTGGATTATGCGCTCAGCAAGGGCGTGCAGCTCTTCGTAGATTTGTCGCCAAACGGGATGTTCGTCAAAATGTTCAAATCCCTGGACGGGGTATTTGCCTTCCATAGTGAAGAGACCATCAGCCTGCTGCGTACAGAGCTGAAGGATGATATTGAAGTCAACCGGCATTATGATGTGTTCTCCCGGGCGCTCGGCATTATTGTCTCCACCAAAAATAACGGCACGGATGCCGAAGCCTATGACAATATCGTCATGAGCGGCTATAACCGCATCAAGTCGCAAATCGGCAAGGAGGCTTCGCCGGAGGATATCAGGCAGACACTGTCTCTGCTGGAATTGATCCTGAGCACCAAAGAGGTTCCGGCTGACGAGATTGCCGAATATTGCAACCGTCTAGCTTGGAAGATCGGATAACAACGGTAAATGCAGCATTGAAGAAGAGGGAGGTGAGGGAGCTTGAGTAAGGAGGATATTGCCATTATAGGTCTGGATCTGTCCATGCCAGGCTGCCGGGATCAGGAAGAAGTCTGGCGCTTCATAAGCGGCAAACAGGTATCGAAGGGGAAGTTCCCTGCGCAGCGGCTGAACCGGAGCGGGCTGTCTGAGGATGAAGAACGTTACATGGAAGGCTCCTATTTTACAGCCATCGATGAATTTGATCATAAATTTTATCATATCGCAAGGAAAAGTGCGGAGTATATGGATCCCAACCAGCGGCTGACCCTGCTCTCCGCAACACGGGCGCTGAATGACAGCGGTTATCTTGAAGAAATCCGGGGTACACGGACAGGTGTCTATGGAAGCGTCAATACTACGCAGCAATACCAGTATCAGCTGCAGCTGCAGGCGCTGGGTTTGACCCCGGACCTGCTGGGTATGCTGAATTCGACCATCGCCAGCCGGATCAATTATATTTTTGATCTGAAAGGGCCGGCGGTCATGACGGATACGGCCTGCTCCTCCTCACTGGTATCCGTGATTCAGGCCTCGAACGAGCTGCGCCGCGGAGATATTGATTATGCGGTAGTTGTCAGCTCCAACCTGTATATTAAGCCCGGAGAGAAGGCTGATAAGCTGGTAGATATTCTGGCAGCCGATGCCACGACCAAAGCCTTTGATGAGCGGAGCACCGGCACCTCCATCGGGGAAGGGGTAGGCGCTGTCATTCTCAAAAGACGTGAGGATGCCGAGCGTGACGGCGACGCTATCTATGGTCTGATCAAAGGTTATGCCGTGAATAATGACGGGCATACCGTCAACATGTCTTCCCCGAACCCGCTGGCTCAGGAGAGCCTGATTGAAGAAGCATGGAGCCCCTTGGCAGACCTGCTGGACCGGCTGGCCTTCATCGAAGCCCATGGAACAGGCACGAATATCGGGGACAGCATCGAATTCGAAAGCCTGAATCCTTTTTTCCTGGAGCATGGCGTGAACAGGCAATCTGTTGCTCTTACGGCCTGCAAATCGAATTTCGGCCATTTGGATGTGGCCTCCGGATTATTTTCACTGATTAAATCCGTGATGAGCCTGCAGCGCAGTGTCCTGCTGCCGCATCCCGATTTCAGAATTCCCAATGGAGAAATTGAGTTCGAACATTCGGTATTCTATGTCCCGGACAAAAGCAGTCCGCTCCCTCCGCGTTCGTTGGCCGGGGTCAGCTCTTTCGGCATGACAGGGACGAATGCCCATGTCATCCTGGAAGGTTACGAAGGTAATAGAGCAGGCAAGGGGAACGCATTGGAACTGCAGCTGCAGCCCTATTGGTTCCCGCTGGACAGAAACTCCTTCTCGGTCAGCAATCCCCTTCAACGGCTGGATACGGAGCATACGCTAAGCGTTCAATTTCCGCTGACTCTGCAGCAGTGCTGGGAGATCAGGGAGCACACCTTTGGTGGCAGCCATCTGATGGTAGGCACTGCAATCTTCGAAATCCTTACCCAGGGCCTGCGCTCAACCGCCTATGAACTGGCACAGTTCAATATCCGGAATCTGCATATTCTGGCCCCTCTCTCGGTACGCCAGGAGCCGTTTACGATCACCCTTATCCTGGATAAAATAACCCTCCGCGGTACGGTTTCTTATTCTGTTACAGGAGAACACCGGAACTGGCTTCAGTTCGAGCTGGTGCACAAGTGCGAAGGCGGGCTTGCCGCTATGGAGCTGGACCAGGATACGGAGCTACAGGAAATTGCCGTCACCAGTCAGGTGGGAGATGGCGGGGGCAGTGGTCTGCAGGTCTCCGGCAGATGGGCTACAGTGGACAAGC
>CAKMKL010000395.1 GCA_927443375.1 uncultured Paenibacillus sp.
AAATTGCCAAGAAGCTGAATCTCAGCAATGGCGCCATCACCATGCATATTAAGAAGCTGGAAGAAAGCGGTCTCATCGAAATCAATACTTCAGTAGGCAAACACGGCATCCAGAAGGTATGTTACTTAAATAAGGATAAACTGATGGTCGATCTGCGCAGCAAGGATGTCGACAACCTTTATGAGGTTGAAATCCAGGTTGGACATTACAGCAACTATCAGGCAGTTCCAACCTGTGGCCTGGCTACCAAGGACAGCATTATCGGTGACTTCGACGAGCCTCGTTACTTCGCCGATCCCCAACGGATTGATTCAGAGATTATCTGGATGGCGGAAGGTTTCCTGGAATACCGTATTCCGAATTATCTAAAGGCAAACCAGACCTTCCGTGAGATTCAATTCTCCATGGAAATCGGTTCAGAAGCTCCCGGGTTCAGTGATAACTATCCCTCCGACCTGTACTTTTATGTGAACGGGATTGAAATCGGATACTGGACCAGTCCCGGAGACTTCGGCGACCAGCGCGGCACGTTCAATCCTGACTGGTGGCCGCCTCACCTGAATCAGTACGGCATGCTTAAGCTGATCCGGATTAATAATGAAGGCAGCTTCATCGACGGCTGCCGCATTTCTGACATTACACTGGACGATATTAAGCTGGACTACAAAAGCGAGCTGACCTTCCGAATTGCCGTTACCGACAAGCCGGTCAACAAACGCGGGCTGACCATTTACGGCAAGCATTTTGGCAACTACAGCCAGGATCTGCTCGCACGTGTACTCTACAACGTCCATGAGATAGAAGAAGCAGGCAGCCTTCTTACCTCTTCATCTATGGAATAATTTCTCTACACTAAAAAGCAAACCTCCGGCAATGGGGGTTTGCTTTTTAGTTTGGAATTTATTCGAACTTATCCCTTCACCGCACCTGCCGTCATTCCGTCAATAAAGTACTTCTGAAAGCTGAAATAAGGCCAGAATCGGCAGGATGGAGAAAAACGAGCCAACAATCAGCAGATCATAGTTGTTGCCGTATGGAGTAAGCAGTGTTTTCAGGCCAATCGGCAATGCGTACTTGTTCTCATTACTCAGCACCATAAACGGCCAGAGGAAGTTATTCCAGCTGTTCATCCCGTGCATCCCTTTAATCCATCTTAGTCCTTATGCTTCCGGATACATAATTCGGCCCCGGCTAACGAACAATAACTCCTGTCTCCCATACCACCGAGAAGGAGTGTTTCATATGCGTGAAGGTCTGATCCCCACCGTTCTTGGTACCGTAGTTTCCGCTTCCGGCGCAGCTTTTCTTGGAAGCAAGTACAAGCTGGCCGCAACCGGCGTGCTTGGCTTTGGTCTGGCGCATATTGTACTGGGCACCATCGACTTGTTTGAGCACCGGTAAAAAGGTTGGAAGATGCCGGCCCTGTACTGCAAGTACAGGCCGGTTCCCTTATAGTTTAATACTCCGTTCAACGGGACAGCAAAAAGGCCCTCACCGGCAGGCAAGGACCTATGTGTACATAAGATTTATTTTACAGCTACATAAAAAAGACGCTGGGCACTGTCATCTGCCGGGATCCATTCGAAATCGGCATACGTCTTAACGAGACTGAATCCGGCCTTGTACAGCTCGTCTGTCAGCCACTGCGGATCGTAAGCGCGCTGGATATGCGTCTCCTCGAACCGGCGGTAGAGGCCCCTACCGTCCTCCTCACGGGCGAAGATGGACAGATGATGCTCGATTTCACGGCGCGGCACATCCAGCTCACAAGTCCAGATATAGGACACGACAGGCTCATCCAGTACAAAAGGCTGCTCCTCCTCATAACGGAGCAGCGTATTCGGATGATGGACATCAAACAGAAAAGTACCCCCGTCTTTGAGGCCTGCGTATGTCCGGGCCAGAACCGCTTGAATATCCTGCTCTTCGAGCACATAGTTCAGACAGTCACAGAAAGAGATTACGGCGTCTACCGGCTCCGGAAGCTCCCATTCCTTCATGTCCTGTCTGATCCAGCGCACGCTGCCCTCGCGTAAAAACCGGCGTCCCTGCGGATGCCGTTCCATCTTCTGCTGGGCCATGGACAGCATGTCCGATGATAAATCGATGCCGGTCATGTGATATCCTGCCGCAGCAAGCGGAATGGTGATGCTGCCCGTACCGCAGCCAAGCTCGGCCACAGTCCGGGGTTTGCCGTACATCCCCCATGCGGTTTCCGCAAAGGTCAGCCAATCCGGATACGGCATGTCCGCCATCAGCTCGTCGTATACATAAGCAAATTTCCCATAGGAAGACACAACGTACACCGCTTTCTATTCCTGATTCTGTTCCGGACCCTTCTCTGCTTCAGTCCCTGCAAGATAAGTCCAGTTCTCCTTCTGGGTAATGAGACCTTCCTTCATCAGCTTGCCCATGGCACGTTTGAATGCGGACTTGCTGATGCCAAAGCGCTGCTTGATAATATCCGGCGGCGTAGCATCCGAATACGGCATCGCCCCGCCCGGGCGTGAATGCAGGAACTCCAGCAATGCTGCGGAATCCACATCCCGTCCAACTTCCTTGCGGTGGGTCATGGCCAGATTGACACGGCCATCCTCGCGGATATGCGAGACACGTGCTTCAAACTGTTCACCTAACCGCAGCAGACGGCTGCGCTCGGAGGAATGGACCATTCCAATGATCCCAAAACCCAGCACGCCTCCGTCCACGAGGACAAATGTACCCATTTGCAGCGGCTTGTAGACTCTGGCTGTAACAGTTTGTCCCATCCAAGAGGCCGGCGCCGGCAGAGCCAGCGGAGCAAGCTCCTGTTCTCCGGCCAGCTTGGCGCGCAGGCGTCCCTGCTTATCATGCTCCATCAGTACAAATACCTTATCGCCAATCTGCGGGCGAAGCTCTACCAGCTCAGGCAGTTCGCCGATTGGCAGCAGCAGCTGGCGGCCGAGTCCCATTTCAAGAAAACAGCCCAGACGCGGATGAATATCCGCCACTTCCAGGAGGGCCATCTCACCCAGGGTGAGGAAAGGCTTCTTCATAGTGGCGGCAAGACGGTCAAGATCAACTACACCGTCACCAGCGTGTGCAAAATTGTGACTTCTCCGGACCTCGACCTGCAAAT
>CAKMKL010000396.1 GCA_927443375.1 uncultured Paenibacillus sp.
AACACCGGTGAAGTCCTGCAGGACGATCCGGGCAGGAATGAACGGAATTTCTTTATTACGGTCGATGCCGCCGGCCCAGCCGGCCAGCTGCTTAACATGTTCTTCCGTAATCGCCCGGCCGTCATATTGGCGGACAGCGGCCTCAAGTAATACTTTGATCGAAAAAGGCAGGGAGGAAATGTCGCCTGCACCTTGCTCTTCGAGGGAATTAAGATGATAGTAGCGATAAGTTTTGCCGCCTGACACCAGGCTCTTGGATAGCGAAAAATGGTCCTTGCTTGGCATATATGCGCCTCCTTGTTTCATCTGATGAAACTCCATTTCATATTGCGTATATCTAAAGTATAACGGTTACATAGAAGAGAGTAAAGTTTTTTTTGCGGATCATTCTGCCTAGTTTTCCCCTGCTGCAGGCCGTTTCACACAGGCTTTTCCGTCATATGGAAATAGAAGGAGGATATGAAGCAGGGGTTATTTTCCACCCTAATCAAACACTGCTGCAGGGAGTCCGTGCCCAATCCCGGTTCCTGCCTGTTTCCGGCTGTATAGCCGCAGAGCTTCGATCATATACATAGGACAGCAGCCAAATAGCGAAAGGCGGTCGTGAAATGGAGCAGGAGTGGAAACAGAGTCTCTATGTTTATGTGGATCTGGAGAATAAGGGGCGGGTCGCTCCGGCGATTATGCCGGTTCATCGTTCGGTCAAGGACAGCCGTTTTCTTAAGGCCCATGGCGAACGGTCCCGCCGCCTTGCGGAGTGGTATGACCGCCGGGGAATTACGCCGCTGCGCGGGGAGACTGGTGTCCGCACACTGCGGACCGTCCGGCAGAGCTCTGGTGAGGTTGTGGCCGATGTAGCCCTGCACAGCGCGTTTTATTATGAGAAGGGCGGAATCACGCACCGCGAGGATAAAATTGAATCAGAACGCCTGACCTTCGTCCGGACAGGGAAGAACTGGGAGATTGTTAACATCGAGCGTAGTGTGCCCGAGAGGAATCTCCTGCGAAGAGCGGTTGAAGCGGAGCAGGCGCTGCGGATGTCCAAGTGGGGGGAAGTCCTCCCTGCCCCGCGGCCGTCACAGCCGCTGCTGAGCCGCAAAGTGCAGCGCAGCATCAGCGGCGCAAAAGAGGTGCGCTACCGCCGGGAGGAGGCGGCTGCCTATGCCGACCGGTGGTGGAAAGACGGCAATCCGGAGTTTGAGGTTTTCGAGGTGGATTGCACGAATTACGTCTCCCAATGTCTCTTTGCAGGGGGAGCGCCTATCAACTATACTGGTAAAAGAGAAACGGGCTGGTGGTACAAAGGCTATAATGGAGCCCAGGAATGGTGGAGCTTCAGCTGGGCCGTGTCGGACAGCCTGGAGCAATATTTGAGCGGCCACCGGAGCAGCGGTCTTCGTGCTGAAGCCATGGAGCGTCCGGACCAGCTTAGCCTCGGCGATATTATCCAGTATGACTGGGACGGTAACGGCCATTACCAGCACAGCACCATTGTTACTGCAATTGACGCGGAAGGTATGCCGCTGGTGAACGCCAGGACCGTCAGCAGCCGCCATCGCTACTGGGATTACCGTGATTCTTATGCATGGACCGACAGAACGGCCTACCGTTTTTTTCATATCAATGACTACTTATAATTCAGAAAGAGGTTAGGGCATGGGGAACACGAAATGTAACGTAGGACTGGTGTACGGAGGCAAATCCGGAGAGCATGAAGTATCGCTGCAGACGGCTTTTGCGGTCATGAACGCTTTTGACTACGATAAATATGAAATTATTCCTTTCTATATTTCCAAGCAGGGGCTGTGGAAAGTGGGAGAGAAGCTGACCTCCCCGTATAGCGGGATTGAGCAGCTGAAGCTCTCTGATGCAGCAGGAGATATGGGAACGGCACTGAACGCCGTATTCAGCGGGCTAAGCGGTGGCGGGCAGGCGGTTGACGTCATGTTCCCGCTGCTGCACGGAACGAACGGGGAAGACGGCACAATTCAGGGATTGTTTGAAATGGCGAATATCCCTTATATCGGTGCAGGCGTTCTGGCATCTTCCGCAGGTATGGATAAGGTAGTGATGAAGAAGCTGTTCGGCGAAGCAGGACTGGAGCAATGCGGGTATTGTTATTTCAGCGCCGGTGCATGGAAGCGTAAAAGCCATGAGCTGATCGTCGGGGTGGAGGATAAGCTCGGTTATCCGGTATTCGTCAAGCCGGCCAATCTGGGCTCGAGCGTTGGCATTTCCAAAGCTGTAGACAAAGAAAGTCTGGTTAAGGCAGTCGAATTTGCCCTCCGCTATGATACCAAGGTTATTATTGAGGAATTTGTAGATGCCCGTGAGGTAGAAGTTGCCGTGCTGGGTAATGAGGAGCCGGAAGCTTCCGTTCCGGGTGAAATCGTCTCTTCTGGAGAATATTATGATTATGCAGCAAAATATATCGACGGCAAGTCGCAGATGCTGATCCCTGCTCCGCTGGATTCCGAAGTCGCCGACCGTCTGCGTGAAGCGGCACTGCAGGCTTTCCGGGCAATTGAGGGCAGCGGCATTACACGGGCAGACTTCTTCCTGCGCAAATCAGACGGCAAGATTCTGATCAATGAAGTAAATACGATGCCGGGCTTTACGCCCTTCAGCATGTATCCGCTGCTGTGGCGCGAAACTGGTGTGTCCTACCAGACGCTGCTGGACCGCATGATCGAGCTGGCGCTGGAGCGGTATCAGTTTAGACAGGGGCTCAAATACGACAACGAATAATATCAAAGCTAAGCGGCGGATTTCATCCGGCCGGGAAGGAGAATCGAAGCAATGGGATTTCAATCGGAATTCAATTCAGTCTGCAAATTCAAGAATGAGCAGGAGCTATACGAGCTACTGGAGTACGGGCGCACCAAAATGGTAAAGCAGGGCTTCCGCGTGTATCCTACCGGCCAGAAGGTCATTGCCTACACTCCGGAGAATGTGGCGGTGGCGATTGTGAAGATTTCCGCCTCGATTGCGGAGATTAATTTTCAGGGCAATGAAGTAACGGCGGTTGAGATGGATCTGGTACGCAAGCTGAATGAGGAAGAGTCACGGGTGCAGACTGCGCTTGCCTATGAAATGTTCTTCGGGGAAGAAGGATGATTGTCCGCTTCGGATATGTGGCCATGTCAACAGTCATCAAAGACTGCTCTCCCTCCAAGACCATGACCATGGCCAGCTTTAACAAGCTGGGTGACCGCGAAGCTGCGTTGCGGCGTCTGGAGCAGCTGGCGAAGATGAACCTGCATAATACGCTGCGGCTCTTGAAGCATAACGTCGGCTCGGATATTAAGGTATACCGGCTGACCTCCAAGCTGATCCCGCTCGCGACGCATCCCGACTTGCAGGACTGGAACCCTTTTGCGGCGCTGGCTGAGGAGTTTGCTGAAGTCGGAGAATATATTAAAAAGCACGGCCTCCGGGTCTCCTTTCATCCGGATCACTTCACCGTCCTGAGTACGCCGCGCCCCGAGGTGCTGGCCAGTTCCGTCCGTGATTTACAGCATCATACCGATATGCTGGATGCGCTGGGACTTGCTGCAACCGCCAAGAACAATATCCATATCGGCGGGGCATACGGGGACAAGCCTGCAGCGGCGGCGCGGTTCAAAGCAAATTTCGCTGAGCTGCCGGCAAGGCTGCAGG
>CAKMKL010000397.1 GCA_927443375.1 uncultured Paenibacillus sp.
CATCCTCAATCGTCCCCTCCGTAAAATAGGCGCGGATCTCCTGGCGGGAGTGCAGCCACTCGGGAAAATAACTCGGCGCATCCGGGTTGCCCCCTTCAGCGAGATAACGGGAGAACAGCGGCAGCGTTGAACGCTTATAGATATAAAGTGCAAATACGCCTATGTTCGTCCGGGGTGACTGCGGCTTTTCTTCCAAAGAAAGGACCCGCAGCTCATCATCCAGCTCAGCCACGCCAACACTGCGAAGCTCCTGGATATCGTCCACCGTACGGACCAGAATACAGTCTTTGTCCACCTGATGAAAATAATTCAGATACCCCTCAAGGCCAAAGCCGAGCACATTGTCCCCTGCCAGAACCAGCAGATCCTCCTCCAGCTGTTCCTGCCCGATGACAAACCGGATATCGCCAATCGCACCTAACCGTTCTTCCGGGGCAGAAGTGCCGTCATTCAGAATACGGACCGGCTTCGTCCCCCTATACTGATGTTGCCACTGCTGAAAAGCACGGAAGAATCGCTCATTCGTCACAATCAGAATCTCCGTAATTTCCTCCAGAGCCTCCAGCCGGTCCATCAACAGATCCAGAATCGTCCGGCTTCCTTGAATCGGCAGCAGCGGCTTTGGCGTATCCCTCGTTAACGGATAAAGACGGGTCGCATACCCTGCAGCCAAGATTAATGCTATCATCCTGTTCGCTCCCTGCCCTGAATATTTCCCTTAACTATAACCCACAGGGATCATCAAGCCAAGTCTGCTGCTGCACCTTCATAAGCTACTTCTTCATCCGATACCGACGGTATCTCATTACTTTTTTGTACATGGATTTATTCTTGAGCTGATTAAAGATGTAGGGATCCGGATTCATATTCACTTCAATAATCCATGGCGTCAGTGTCCGGTCCAATCCGACATCTACGCCGATCTGCACAATCTTCGGATAGGTTTTCTGCATATGAGCCGCCATGCGGACGCCAAGCGTACTCAGTTCACCCGTCAGCTGAGTAAGCCTCTGTGCCGGCAGATGGGTACTGAGCAAGGTTTCTATCGCCGTTGGTTTGCCGCCGCTGTGGTAATTCGTAACAATCTTGCGCGGGTGGCCCAGCCTGCCGATAATTCCGGTAGCTTCCCAGACTCCTTTGGGACTTAACTGCACCATTACCCGGATATCGAAACGGCGGCGGTTATGCTTCAGCAGGTGAATTCCTTTTTGAATCAGATACCTTCTGCCGCCTGTCTTCTTCGCCAGACTTTTGTGAAAGGAATCAAAGGTGTCGAAATGGCGGACCGTTTCTTCATATTGGTAGGTGAAGCCACCCCGTTCCCCCCGCTCCGCGCGGATTACGCCGTTCCCATAGGTTCCTCTTTCGGGCTTGACGTAGATCATTCCATAGCTGTAGATCATCTGCTCCAGATTGCGTCTGGTAAATCTCCGGGTATCCGGGATATAGGGTCTGATGGAAGCACTCTGAAGCAGCAGCTTCGTTTTTAGCCATTTACTCTGCAATGAAACAGCTTTTCTTGCCTTCACACCTGCACTCTCCTGTCCGAAAAGGGTTGCCCTTTTCCTGATTTACAAAGTCAGTGCATCCTATGCAGAAGCAGGCGAGGCGGAATGAACCATCTGTCCCGTCCGGGAATATTAAGTTTCAACTTTCCTCTGCCCGGTCATCCCTTGAAGCTCAGGCATATTCTAGTGCAGACGCGCAAGTGTCAATTTGTGCACGGAGATGAACCTAATGTCAGCAACCTCAGCAGGCTCACACGTTAGCGGCCCTTCTATAGACGTACTAATCCCGGCCATTGAAAAGGATCTGGCCACCCTTCCCTATGTGATCGACAGTCTTCGCCGCTATGTGCGCCACCCCATCAGCCACATCTATATCGTCTCACCCGGCAGCAGCAGAATCAGGGAAATGTGCTCCCGCAAAGGCTGTATTTTCGTCGATGAGACTACCGTTCTGCCGTTTACCAAAAAGAACATCCGTTACTCCTCCTCCCGCTGGAACCGTTCCGGGTGGCTGTATCAGCAGCTGCTTAAGCTGAATGGGGATCATATTTGCCGGGAAAATTATTTTTTGGTTATCGATGCCGATACGGTGCTGATTCGCCCCCACCGGTTCCGTTCAGCGGGTAAAACCGTCTTTTACTGCCGCAATTGGAGCCAGCCGGAATATTTCCGCACTTACCGGAAGCTGATGGGGACCGCCGCACCTTCTCCCAAATCCTTTGTGACGCATTATATGCTGTTTGAGAAATCTAAGCTTACCGCTTTAAAAAGAACCATTGAAGCCCGCCATGGTATGCCTTGGCATGCCGCCATTCTCCGCAGTATCGACAGGAAAAAGCAGTTCGGCTTTTCCGAATTTGAAACGTACGCCAATTATGTGTACAGCGGTAACCGCGCCTCAGTACTGCTCAGAAATGCAAATAATAAATCGCTGAAAACCTCAGCATCCGCCGTAGGAATCAAACAACGCCGGAAGCTGGCGCGTACCTACCGGTCCATTTCATTCCATCAGCGTAAGGGATACTCCATTCCAGCCAAGCATTAAGAAGGGAGCGCGCCTTGCCTGCCACTCTTCTCTGCGGCGGTTCCGGCAAGCGGCTGTGCCCGCTGCCGGGCCGAATCCGCTCAACAAGGCACTGAAGTCATTGACAAAAAATTGTAAATCCCGTAGATTGAAGTAAACTAACAGTGTAGTCGGATGCACACAAGTGCATTTTATGGAGGGAATTATTTTGGGGAGCGCTGAACGAAGAAGCAGAGAAATGGAGCATCGCAGGAAGGACATCATAGAAGCCGCAGAGCATGTGTTTTTTGAGAAGGGCTATGAACGCTCTACTATGGATGATGTGGCCAAGCAGGCGGAATTCAGCAAAAGAACCCTGTACGCTTACTTTAACAGCAAGGAGCAGATTTATTTTGAAATTATGATCAGGGGGTACCGGCGCTTAATCGGCCTTTTGCAAGACAAGCTTCAGGGGAATAACTCCTTTACCGCAATGGAAGCACTTTGGGAGATTACCTCGGTTTACTATGAGTTTTCCTGCGCGGAGCCGCATTATTTCCAGGCCATTATTGAATATGAGAACAGCCTGGTTGATTTTCAGAACGGGATATCCGATGAGTCCAGGGACGAATGTTATGCGCTCGGGGAAGAAGCCCTGCAATTCGTAAAAACTGCGCTGCAAAAAGGTGTGGAGGACGGCAGCATTCGTGCGGATCTGCAGGTGGATCAAGCCACAATGAGCTTATGGGCCAGTATGCTTGGCATATTCAGCACGGTACGGACCAAGAAGCATTACCTTGAGCGTTACTATAAAATCGGACCCGGTGAATTCATCCAAGAATCGTTCCGCCTCCTGCTCCGTTCCCTGGAACCGTCTCAATAATCCCACTTAGGAAGGAGAACAGGTATGAAGAAAGCGGTGAAGAAATCTGTGAGTCTTGCTCTAATAAGTCTATTCGCCTTAGTTCTTCTTATCGTTGGCATTTTATTCTACATAAGCGGCGTTTTTCAGAAAGAGACGTATCTTGAACCGTGGAGCAAATCCTATGCTGCACAATTCAGCGATCCGCGGATCCGCCTGGCTGCACACGGCCTGCTTGCCGCAAGCGGACATAACATGCAGCCCTGGAGAATCTCCCTTAGCAGCAGTGAACCGATGAGCTTGTACCTCTACGCAGACAGCAGCCGGATGAGCAAGGAGGCTGATCCGCTTGCGCGGCAGATGATGATCTCCCAGGGAACCTTCCTGGACTATATCGATGTAGCCGGTCAAAAGCTTGGATATGGGGTTGGCTTAGACCTGTTTCCTATGGGCCCATATGATAAGCAGTCGCTGGCAGAGAGCATGGATACTTACCCCGTTGCAAAACTAACGCTGCTAAAGCGTCCTCTCCAAGACACACCCTTATATGATGACCTGTTTCTCCCCGACACCAACCGGACGGCGTATTCGCCCGCCCCATTAACCCGGGATCAGATTGAACAGCTTGAGGCTGTCAGTGATGGCAGCAGCGTGTCCGTCCGCATCGTTCAGGACAAGGATAACCTGGATACACTGGGCCGTTATGCCGTGCAGGGAGCTGTCATCGAGGCAGCGGCAGCATCTGTTGCCAGAGAATCGGAGGATATCTTCCGCGCGAATGAGCACGAGAAAAATCAATACCGTTACGGGTTCTCCGTAGAGGGCCAAGGCACTACAGGCTTCATGAAACATATCATGCAGGGACTCGTCACCCTCTTCCCGTCCATGAACAGCGGTAAAGCTGCGGAGGACCGGCTGATCCAGTCTGTTCAGACAGCGGTGGACAGCACGCCGGCCTATGCCCTTATCCTTACCAAAGACAACAGCCGTAACAGTCAGGTGCTAAGCGGAATCGTATACAGCCGGCTGATTCTGGAGGCGCATCAGCTGGGGCTGGCCATGCAGCCGCTCAGCCAGGTGCTGGAGGAATATCCGCAAATGCAGGAGCCTTATCAGGCTATACACCGTGAATATGCCCCCGACGGCGGTACCATCCAGATGCTGGTACGCTTGGGCCGGCCTATTAATGAGGCTCCGCTCAGCATGCGCCGTGAGGTAACGGAATTGCTTACCCCGGCAGATGCCAAGTAGAGCCGGTAATTCGTATTGCCATAATAGAATAGCCGATATTCAGGCTTACAAGGACCTTTTTGAATAGATTGCTGAAGTCGGGTGCATTCAGAAAGCTGGCTGCGATGCAACTTGCCCAGCCAGAATATCCATTGTGCTGAGTAGACATCCGGCCGGCCGGCTCTGGAGCGCACGGGGTGAAATCAGAGGGATTTTTACCTCTGATTCCTGCTTCTGGACCGCGCGGAGCGGAATCAGAGGGATTTTTACCTCTGATTCCTGCTTCTGGACCGCGCGGGGCGGAATCAGAGGGATTTTTACCTCTGATTCCTGCTTATAGACCGCGCGGGACTTCCGCTAAACCGCCTCTTCCCTCAGATCATGCTCCATGAAGAGGATATCGCGCTTCATTTCCTTCATGCCCTGTCTGGAGATCCTTCCGGTCTCGAACATGGCCTGAAGGTTGTCCCGCTCCAGCTGAATTCCGGTCCGGGCCAGCTCCTGCAATGACAGGTCGTAATCCTCGCGGGTGCCTGTACCTGATTGATCTCTGTTCAGACGAAGCAGCATCCGTTCATATTGCAGAATGAACGCGCTGACCGTTTCCATCTCCGGCTTCCCCTCCGCAAGGAGCGCGTTCAGCTGTTTAAGCACATAAGCAATGTTTTGGCTTCGGAGTCTGGTCCGTTCAGCTCGTCTTTCGCGGAAGCTTAGGCGGGCCTGCTGCAGAATGCCAACCACATCATCCCATTGCTTAACAGGGAACAACTCTCTTTTATACCGGGCATCCTTTGTACTCATATACAACATCTGATTAATCCTTCTCAGATACTGGTAGCCGGTATAAGGATCGACTTCTTTCCGTTCCAGCGCAAGCAGCGTGTTCTCCCGTTCCCATTGCAGGACCGACAGGCCCAGGGCACGCTGCATGTTATCACTTCTGTCGTCCTTCCGTAACGTGCGGATTCTGGAGGTATACGTATTGATGAGCTGAACGGCGGCCAGCCGGTTCTGGTCAGTGGTCAGATCGTTTAAGCCGGTAACCACATTTCTCAGAATCTCAATTTTGGCCTGAACCTCCTCTTCTTCCTGCGCTGTTGCCGGCTCTTTGCCGAGCAGCAGCGGCAGCAGATAATTGGAGGCCAGCAGTGTCCACAAAATCACGCCGGACGCCAGGAAGATGATGAGATCCCTTGACGGAAAGGCAGTTCCATCATTAAGGAAAAACGGCAGTGACAACGTACTCGCCAGGGTGATCGTTCCCCGGACGCCCGACAGGGAGAGGATCAGCGCCTTTTTGAATCTACCCTTTCCCAAGCTGCGTTCTTCGCCGTCCTCCGGAACATCTATTAGAAGTACCCAGATCAGCCGCAGCCCGAGTACGGCTGCAGTCAACAATAAAGTGTACATCACGACTTTGAAATTCCCGATCTCCGGGCTGTTCCATATCGTCTGAATAATCTCCGGCAGCTGTGTGCCGAGCAGCAGGAAGACCAGGCCGTTCAGCACAAAGATGATAACAGACCAGGTGCTTTTGGAGACAACCCGCAGCTTGGCTACCTCGGGATTCATTTTCTTATAGCTGAAGGAATGGGCAATCCCAGCAGCGACCACGGCAAGAATGCCGTTGACCCCCAGTTCTTCCGCCGCCATAAATATCATAAAAGGTGTCAGAATCTCAATCAGCATATGGAGGGTAACATTCTCCATGCCAAGTCTGCGCAGCCATTTTACCACTCCATATTTCACCAGTGTGAGCAGAAGACCCAGGGCCACCCCGCCAAGTGAAATGGAAATAAAGCTGAGCCCGGCGGACTTGAAGGAGAACATCCCCGTAACCATAGCGGCTGCGGCAAATTGAAAGGATACCAGACCCGATGCATCATTGATTAAGGATTCCCCTTCAAGGATCTGCATTGTGTGATGGGGGATTTTGACCTTCTGCTCCAGCGCACCGACGGCTACAGCATCCGTAGGCGCCAGGGCAGCCGCCAGCGCAAAGGACGCCGCCAGCGGGATCACCGGAAGCAGAGCGTGTACGAAATACCCCACAGCACCGACCGTTATGAACACGAGACCCAGCGCCAGCAAAAGAATGGGCTTCTTCAGCTTCCAAAGCGCCTCTTTATCCGCATGCCTGCCATCATTGAACAGCAGCGGAGCAATGAACAGCAGCAGAAACAGCTCCGGATTCAATATCACTTCATAATGCAGGGGCAGCCAGGTAATCGCCATTCCGAGCGTGATTTGAATAATCGGCACAGAGACCGACGGAATAAACCGGTTCACCAGATTGGATACCGCCAGCGCCGCCAGCATGAGTAAAATATATTCAAACAATTCCAAAGGTTACTTACCTCCATCTCTGTAGTCGGACATCATGTAGTGTAATCTATGAAATCAAACTGAATGTAAATTCACTGCACCTATATTTATATCGGGGATCAACGCCGGCCTCATTACCACCTTATTTATTTCATCCGCGCTACAAAATTAAAACTCCTCCCCAGCACATGTCGTTAGGCAAGCTGCTGAAAAGGAGTCCGATGGAGCTTTCATTTAGTTTAGCTTATATCTCTTCAGCCACAGTTAGTCCTTCTACACCAAAGCCGCTAAAATACGGTCACACAAATCCATCGTCAGCACATTATCCCGCCCGTTCGATAGCGGCAGGGTTCCCTGTGTGCAGCATTCCATGAAATGCGCCATCTCACCCACAAATCCGCGCAGGTATAAATCGCGATAGGCGCCGGACATCGGTGACGCGGAAGGTGTAAATACGGAATCCTACTCCTCCAGCGATTGCCACGGTAAGGAATTACCTGTCCGCGACTTATGGATAATGAGCGTGTTGATCTCTTCAGCGGAAGCGAATCCGTGCTCAAATGTAACCAGCAAGCGTTCACTCTCTCTGGACCAGGCTGTCATTCCGGTAAAATACACATTGCCGACAATCCCGTTCTCAAATTTAAGCGCAATGCTCTGTGAGATGAATTCGCCGCTGCTGCCGCTGAATCCTGAGATTTGGACGGCTTCCCCAAACAGAAACCGCATCAGATCAACAATATGAATGGCTGCCAGCTTAATAAACTGCTCCTCGTCCTTGCAAAAAGGAGTGCTGTCCACGGCGAAAGTCGCCTGAAAGGAACGGGCAGCGCCCAGCGTTCCTCCGTCTATGAGCTCCTTCAATTTCTTATAGACAGGGGCGTAGCGCTTCATGAACCCTACCATCACAATCACTCCGGCTTGTTTGGCAGCATCCGCGATCTGCTGCGCTTCGGCAGTATTCCAGCCGAGCGGCTTGTCCACATAGACATTTTTGCCGGCCCTGATGCAGTCAAGCACCATAACGGTCTGATCCCCAGGCTGGGCAACGACCACAACGCCGTCGCACTCCTCCTGCTCCAGCATCAAATGATAGTCGTCATACGCCGTACCACGGCTGCCGAACCGCTGAAGCGCCGCTTTCTACCGTTCCAGATCACGAGTAGATATTGCGGCAATTTCCGCTCCCGCTCCAATTACAGCTGGATAAATGTTAGTTGATGCATGAAAGCCTGCGCCGATGAAACAGAGTTTTACTGCACTCAAGGCTAATCGCTCCTCATGTTATGTCTTAGTTATATCCGGACTATTATTCTACCACGGCAGCACATTACCGGCATAATCGGTGAGCGTAAGCTCCTGCCCCTCCTCATTCTGCTCCAGACGGTTCGCAATCAATTGCAGGATGTGCCGGGCCGACTCATCAGGAGTGAGACTTCCTGTGGCGTCCAGCTTGCCTTGCATATAAGTCTGAACATGCCCTGGATGAATGACCATCACCTTACCGCCCTGCTCCGAAATCTGATTGTGGATCAGCTGAGACTGCATATTGAGGGCTGCCTTGGACATACAATAGGCGTACCAGCTGGTGCGCCGGCAAGCTCCGATGCTGCCGGCTTCAGAGGAAATATTGACGATCAGCCTGCTCTCACTGCGGAGCAGCGGCTTCATTAAGCCATTTGACATGCGAAGCGCCCCCAGCGTATTCACCCGGAATACCTGCTCCATTTCTGCAAAATCCAGCTCATCCTGAACCGTAGCCTGTATATCCCCCAGAACCGCACCATTGTTAATCAGAATATCCACCCGGTTTGTAACGGCTGAGACCGCGTCCAGCGCAAGCTTCACACTCTCTTCATTGCTTATATCCAGCTGCAGCACCTGCAGCCGCTCTTTATGGCTTGCCTTAAGCTGACCCAGTGCATTATCATTCTCTTGTTGATATTGACCGGCAAACACATGATAACCCTGATCGAGCAGCTGCTTAACCAGACAGAGTCCGACACCCCGGTCAGCGCCGGTTACCACAACCCATTTCTTTTGCATCATTCCGCCTCCTGCTGATTCTATGAATACCTAAGGAGATGATACCACTGAAACCATTCATACAGCTGCTGCATTTTGGCTATCATCAGGCGATGAGCTGTATTTTTCCTGTAGCGATCTTTGGCACGCTGGCTCTTTCCAGTATGGTAAAGATTCCTTTTGTCTACCGTTATGATGCTGTTCTGATCATACTCCTTACCGTGCAGTATCTGATGTACCGCAGCGGGCTTGAGACCTGGGATGAAATCAAAGTAATCTGTATATTTCACTTGATCGGCCTGCTGCTGGAAATCTATAAAGTCAGCATGGGATCCTGGTCCTACCCCGAGCCTGGGCTTACAAAAATACTGGGTGTACCGCTCTATAGCGGATTTATGTATGCGAGTGTCGCAAGCTTTATGTGCCAGATCTGGCGCAGGCTGAAGATGGACATGACCGGCTGGCCGGGGCTTGCTTCTGCAGGGATACTGGGAGGCGCCATCTATCTGAACTTTTTCACCCATCACTTTATTCCTGATTTCCGCTGGCTGCTGACAGCACTTGTATTCGTTGTCTTTTGGAGAACCTGGATTATATACCGGGTACGATCCGTTACCTACCGGATGCCCTTATCGCTGGCTTTTATCATCGTTGGGTTCTTCATCTGGCTGGCCGAAAATGTGGCTACCTTTTTTAATGCCTGGAAATATCCGGACCAGCAGCAGGCCTGGCACCCTGTCAGTTTCGGTAAAATCAGTTCGTGGTTCCTGCTCGTCATCATTAGCGTCATTATTGTAGCCCAGTTAAAACATGTTAAAGCGGGAATGGGGAAGTAATCATATGAAACCGAAGTTAATTTTGATCGAAGGATTACCGGGCTCAGGGAAAACAACAACCGCGGGTCTAATCCAAGAGCTGCTCAAAGAAATGAACCTTAGCGCTCAGCTATTCTTAGAGGGAAATGCGGACCATCCTGCTGACTTTGAAGGGGTCGCCTGTTTTACGGCAGCTGAACTCGCTGAATTATGGAATACCCATAGCAAGTCTAAAGAGTTGTTGAGTGGGCGGTTGATTACACAAGGGGACCGGCACTTCCTGGAATACCGGAAAATCAAACAGGAATTAGGAATGGATTTCCCGGATGAACTGCTGGCTGCCGTCTCCAGGCATGATATATATGAATTGCCGCTGGAGCGCAACAGGATTTTGATCACAGAGCGTTGGCGAAGATTCGCAGCGGATGCTCAACACAGCCCGGACATCTATATCTTTGACTGCTGTTTCATACAAAATCCTGTAACTATAGGGATGATCAAATATGGCGCAGCAAAAGAAGCCGTTATTAGCTATGTCGAAGAGCTGGCCGCCATTGCCAAGCCGCTGAAGCCGCTGCTGATTTACGTAGAGCAGAAGGATCTTGATCGTTCTTTCAGCAAGGCTGTTCACGAAAGACCCAAAGAATGGTCTGAGGGATTTATAGATTATTATACTAACCAGGGATATGGAGCACAGCAGGGGTGTCACGGGTTAGAAGGAACCTTGCAGGTGCTGAAGGCCCGAAAAGAACTTGAAGCAGAAATATTCAACAGTCTGCCTATAGCCAAACACAGAGTGGATAACTCCGCATATGATCTGAGCGGTTATAAGCAGGAATTAGCACAGATTCTGGCAGACCTTTTCAGCCAGGTTTAGCGGGGAATCTACCCTTGGCACGTGAAGCATCCTCTTGCACCTGTTACTTCTTTGTGTATCCGTAAGGGCTGGTAATACAAATAAAGACAGGGATCATCACAGATCCCTGTCTTTTTCAATTAATCATCTTGCAGGAGCCGCGTTTGAGCAACACCGCATCGTAAACAATATGCTGATGGCTTGACCGTCCGGAAATAAGGTCGAACAGGACACCCACACTGGATAAAGCCATTTCGGTACCCGGGAGCTGATGGAGCGCGTGCTCGAAGCGGAGCACCCGGATCTGGTTGTATTCACCGGCGATCTCATTTATACCGGACCCGTGTGTCCGGGAGACCAGGAATGTACCCAGCCTGAACAAGCTTTTCGTGAGGCTGTAGCGGCGGCGGAGACCGCCGGAATTCCCTGGGCCTTTGTCTTCGGCAACCACGATATCGAGAAGCTGATCACCCGGCGGGAGCTGATGCAGATTGCCCTGCAGCATCCCTACACCCTGGCGGAACCGGGTCCCGAAGAGATTGCCGGAACCGGCAATTACAGTCTTGAAATCGCAGGTCCGGACGGCCGGGCCGCCACCCTGCTATATTTCCTGGACACCGGCAGCTATTCCGAAGTGGAGCATGTGCCGGGCTATAACTGGGTTCAGCGGGATCAGATCAGCTGGCTGATAAGTGAATCCGCGCGGCTGAACCCGCAGACAGGCGCGGCTAAGCTGCCGGCACTGGCTTTCTTTCACATTCCGCTTCCTGAATACCAGGAAATGTGGGACACGCAAATCTGCCGCGGACAAAAATTCGAGCGCGTCTGTTCGCCGGTAATCAATTCCGGATTATTTGCGGCCTTGCTGGAAATGGGGGATGTGCGGGGGACCTTCTGCGGACATGACCACGTCAACAACTACACCGGCAGCCTACATGGCATCCGCCTCTGCTACGGGCGGGCTACCGGCTACAACACATACGGCAGAGAAGGCTTCATGCGCGGCGCCCGCATCATCCGGATGACGCTCGGAAGCCAGGATTTTGACACCTGGCTTCGGCTGGAGGACGGTTCTGTTATTATGGAGCAGCCTGTTCATGAGCCTGAATAATTGATGAGCATTAAAGGGCTGTTACAGAAGCCATGAAATGGCGGGGATGCCCCTTTTTTTGGAATTGGATATACGGTTGCTCTCTGTGAGGACGCTCCGCAAACAGACCGTTGTTCCAATCGCTGTGGTCTCCAGATTTTTCACACTTCCCCTTAGCGGTAAAAATCCGGAGACCAAGGCGACCGCTCCGCTTTTCCACAATCAGTCCGTTCTCTCCGCTGTTTTAACGGGAAATGTACTGAAATATTAATAAAAACGCAAAAAAGAAACAACTCCTTTGTTAAAACGGAAGTGCAACCAACCATTTTAAAGGAGAGGTTTCTTTTGTACATTTCATTATACCATGGACCAACTTTGCCTGCCATGGATGTAAAGGAAGTCATTCCAGAACATCATCTTGTTCGTGTCGTTAACCAAGCCGTCAACCGGCTTGACGACGTTATCTTTGACGCTGCCTACCCGGGCGGTGGCCGAGACAGTTTTTTAAAAGCACTGTCCATTCGCAGAAAATTCTACTTATGGGAAAGGACAGCCCCTTTGGGCTTCTTGTATATAATTGCCCGGGCAATTATTTCATTGATTATCCCCGGCTATATCAGAATGTAATACTATTAGATTGTACTTGAAATAATTAATTTGGGAAAAAGTGACGGAGGGGAATTTGGGAACTGTAGGAGCGATAGCGTCCGCCTTT
>CAKMKL010000398.1 GCA_927443375.1 uncultured Paenibacillus sp.
TTGAGCCATTCATATTGATACTTAGTTTTTCTAAAAAACTCCCTAATGAACCAGGGACAATGTGTCCCCGGCCATCAGAGAGTCTGATACAGACGGAATAACTTATTTCAATGTAATCGTGAACGCTACGGACTTGCTGCCGCCGCTAACTTGTACTGTAGCTTCATCTGCCAGCTCTGCGCCTTCTACAGAAGCGACAGCACCCAGATCCTTCACAGCAAATGTGAACGGTTTGCCGCTGCCTTCAGCAGTTACCTTAACCGTGTTGCCAGTACGTTCAGCTGTCACTGTCAGTTCAGGAGCGCCGTTGATATCGCGGACTGTTGCCGCTGTTGTAGCGCCGTCTTCCAGGGAGTACAGGCCGAATTTCACGCCTTCGGCAAAATCATAATCCGGACGGTTGTCTACACTGCCTGTTGCCAGCAGCGAGTTCTGGCGTACGAACAGCGGAAGGCTGAAGAAGTCATGCTTTTCTTTGCGCCATGATCCGCCTACTACTGTTTCACCGTTCAGCAGGTGAGTCCAGCGACCAGCCGGCAGATAGTATTTCACTTCGCCGTTCTCCTGGAAGATTGGAGCTACGAGCAGCTTGTCACCAAGCATGTACTGACGGTCCAGCACTTCGCAGGTAGGATCTTCAGGGAATTCCATGACCATGGCCCGCATCGAAGCCCAGCCTTCTTCATGCGCCTGGCCGGCTACATCATACAGGTAAGGCATCAGGCTGCATTTGAGCTTGGTGAAGAACCGGGTAACATCCACCGCTTCGTCATCGTAAGCCCAAGGCACACGGTACGAGGTGCTGCCGTGCAGACGGCTGTGGCTGGAGAGCAGGCCGAAGGCCAGCCAGCGCTTGAAGACATGCGCCGGAGCGGTGTTTTCGAAGCCGCCGATATCATGGCTCCAGAAGCCGAAGCCGGACAGGCCGAGGGACAAGCCGCCGCGCAGGCTTTCTGCCATAGACTCGTAATCTGCATAGCAGTCGCCGCCCCAGTGTACCGGGAACTGTTGCCCGCCGGCTGTAGCCGAACGTGCGAACACGGCTGCTTCATTTTTGCCGAGCTTCTCTTCCAATACATCAAAGACCACTTTGTTGTACAGCTGAGTGTAGTAGTTATGCATTTTCTGCGGGTCGGAGCCGTCGAAGTACACAACATCTGTAGGAATCCGTTCGCCGAAGTCTGTTTTGAAGCTGTCTACGCCCATATCCACCAGACCGCGCAGGTATCCTGCATACCATTCACAAGCCGCAGGGTTCGTAAAGTCTACGAGTCCCATACCCGCCTGCCACAGGTCAGTTTGATACACGTCGCCATTGGCTTTTTTGATCAGATAGCCGTTCTTCTTGCCTTCTTCAAACAGCGGTGAACGCTGTCCGATATAGGAGTTGATCCAGACGCAGATTTTCAGACCTTTTTCCTTCAGGCGTTTCAGCATGCCTACCGGGTCCGGGAAGACGCGCTCGTCCCACTGGAAATCGGTCCATTGGTATTCACGCATCCAGAAGCAGTCGAAGTGGAACACATGCAGCGGCAGATCGCGTTCAGCCATTCCCTCTACGAAGGAGTTAACCGTTGCTTCATCGTAGTCGGTGGTGAACGAAGTCGTCAGCCACAGGCCGAAGGTCCATGCCGGCGGAAGTGCAGGCTTGCCGGTAAGCGAAGTATATTTGCTGATGACCTCTTTGATCGTAGGTCCTTCAATGACGAAATATTCCAGGCTCTCTCCGGCTACGCTGAATTGGGCTTTTTTCACTTTTTCCGAAGCAATTTCATAGGAAACCAGTTCAGGCTGGTTCACAAATACACCGTAGCCCTTGCTGGTTACATAGAACGGAATGTTCTTGTACGCCTGCTCAGAGCTGGTGCCGCCGTCTTTATTCCAGATATCAACCACTTGTCCGTTCTTCACAAAAGCAGTGAAGCGCTCGCCCAGACCGTATACGAATTCACCTACGCCGATGTCCAGCTCTTCACGCATGAACGTGTTGCCGTCCTGGTCGGTGATATAGGCCATCGATTTGTAACCGCTGCCTGTAATGCGCTCATCGCCGCGGTAGAAATCCACGGACCATTGAGTGCCTTTATTGATAACGACACGGAGTCCGCCGCTGATCAGCACGGTTTGGGCTTCGTTTTCTTCAATCTGGACATGGTCGCCGGTTCCCTTGGTCAATTCAAAAGCCGGACCGCGGTCGATCACGCCGTCATTATGAATGATCTTCACACCCACTACGCCTGGAAGCGGGGAATGGAATTTAACGGTAAGGAGCGTGGAGTTCAGTGTAGCTGCGCGTCCTGTAATTGGAGTGGTTTGAGTGACAGCTGTCAAACCCTCGGATGTTTTTTCTACCACGTAGTTCTGTACTGCGCCGTTGATGTTGATTCCGTCACGAACCAGCCAGAGGCCGTCTGTAAATTTCATGTGGGCACTTGCCACCTTTCAATTTGGTGTTTATAGTTGCATTATAACGATAATAAAACAACAAAACTAATAAAATATAGCTCTTTTATAACACTATTTTGATGTTTTGACTAAAGGAGACCTAGGAATGGACCGCACGTCCCAGCGTTTGCTCAAAGAAGACCGCGTACATGGTGATGTTATGTTTCCGCTTGCTGCTTACTGGATCGAACTTCCGGCCGGAACACATGTCCTGGATACACACTGGCATGAGGAGGCCGAGTTCTTTATGCTGCTGGAAGGAGAGATCCTGTTTCAGGTGGACACCGATTATTTTCCGCTCCGCGCAGGGGAAGCAGTCTTTATTGAATCCGGTGATATTCATGCCGCCTATATCCTGAAGGAAGGCCCTTGCCGGTTCTGCGCGCTTGTGTTCCACCCCGACCTTCTGGCGAGTGCCCAGTACGATACGATCCAGCAGAATGTGATTCTTCCGCTTCAGGAGAAGCGCCAGAGCTTCCCCCGTCGCATTACACCCGCTGTTCCCTGGCAGCAGGAGCTGCTGCACCACCTGGAGCGGATGATGGAAGCATATGCTAATAAAATGCCCGGATTCGAAGCCTTTATGAAAGGAACTTTGCTCATTATGCTCTCGCAGATTGCCACTCCGGACCGGTCCGTGAACCACAGCCAGTCGGAAAGCGCTGATACTACTAAGATCAACCGGCTCAAAAGGGTTATTCTATATATTCAGGACAACTATCAGGAGCCGATCCGCACCCGGGATCTGTCAGAGCTGATTCCGATGAGCGAGGGCCAGTTCTGCCGCTTCTTCAAAGCCATGACCCGCAAGACACCCGTCGATTATATCAACTCCTACCGCATCCGCCAGGCGGCAGATCTCCTGCAGCAGAGTGAACGTAAAATATCGGACATCGCGCTGGAGGTCGGCTTTGACAACGTCAGCTATTTCATTAAAGTGTTCCGTAAGGCGATGAAATGCTCACCCTCAGAGTTCCGCAAAGGGGCCGCACTGGGAGCCATGCAGGGGGCCGGGCAGGGGCAGCTGTATCCGTGAGAGGGCAATGGCGATAAGTTAAACTGTAAAACTTAACCAAACCGTGTAGAATAGTCCCTGTAGTTCAGCCATTTAGAAGGGTGGGAGAAGCCTTGAATCTATTTAAGATAATAACTTCATTTCTCTTGTTACTCAGCTCCTTAACCACAAGTGGTGCAGGAGGCAGCTATGATAACTCCATATACAAGCATCCGCTTGCGTCTGACCAAATCAAAGATCCCTCTATGGGTGAGATCCGCTTGATGCTGGAAGAAGCAGGCCTTGGACAGTATTGGGATACTTTGAAATATCAGATTCTGCCCGGATTCTACATGGTCCCTAAAATGACGGATGAAGCGGATATCAAGCTGGGCGCCAGCAAAATCGGGGGACACCCTGATGTACCCTCAACTTTCCATTGGCCTTCCTGGAAGGAGCATCCTATGTCTTTTGTCGCTCAAATTAATCTTGAAGAGTTCCCGATGAATCTGCTTAACCCGGAATATCCTACTACCGGAATTCTCTACTTCTTCTACGTGTATGATTATGAGGTATGGTATAACGATGACTATGATTCAGACAAGAAGAACAATAATGTTGTGTATTATGCCCCAGAAACTGCAGAACTGGTTCGGATGAAGCCGCCAGCATCGTTATCGGAAGAGCAGATATTCAAATCTGCGCTGCTCGAAAAAAAGCTTGAATTAACGCTTCCCGATTCAGATTATCTGGAAGCCAACCATCTTATGACAAACAAAGCCGACTTGAACCGTTATTCCCTGGAATTCAGTCCGGATCTCATGAATACTTACGACCGCGGTATCGGATTCCGCTTCCTGGGCCATATGTCAGCGCTGCAATACGGAGGCCATCCCAGCGATGAAATTCTATTATTCCAGGCTGATTCTAATGATGAGATCGGGATGGAATGGGACTTGTCCGGATTATTGTATTTCTTTATCAAAGATAATGATTTCAAGAAATTATTCTTCGAGAATGTCTATACGGAACGCGTGGGAACGTGATTTCATAGGGCTGGACTGGATTTATTACCGCCCTATCCTGCCTTTGCGCTGCTTACAGATTGCCCGATACGTTTAAGTTACCTGTAAGGATGGCCCTGCTGGTTTCGGCCGAATATATCTGGAACTCATCTAACTGCAGGCTGTCCTGACAACGCATCATTGCATTATCATTCTACTTACAGGAGGCAGAACCCCATGAACCAACATGTCACTATGCCGAGTGAAGTACAGGAGTATTTCAATGCCATTAACCAGTATCAGACGGAGGCTTTTATCGGTTTGTTTGCTCCCGGTGCGGCCGTGAAGGACAACGGCAAAGAAATTCAGGGCAAAGACGCTATTCAGGCTTGGGCGGAATCAGAAATTTTCTCCAACAAAGCCCGATACACCATATCGGAAATTATGGAAGCCGGCGGAAGCACCGTTGTGACTGCAGAGATGGAAGGCGAGTTCAACAGGAACCGGGTTCCCGCACCGCAGCAGTTCAGACACGAATTCAAGGTGCTGGACGGTAAAATCAAATCACTCCTAATTACGCAAATCTAACCGGATTGCACTCATCCCCAGCAACAAGGGAGCCGCATACGTGCGTCTCCCTTTTGTTATACCCGCCATTATGCCGGAGCACTTCAGGCCGTACGTTCTATTAGAGTAAGTCAGCCCGCCTCATTTCCTTTACGGATCACTATAAAGCAGGTGCTGTCCGGTAAAGCTGTCTCATCGCCGTGCTCATCCATGATAACGACCCGTTCCTGAAGTGCCAGCGTATAGCCTTCCTGCAGATAGTGGCGGAACACTTCAATCTGCGCCTGCTCTCCCAGGTGATCCCTGATAAATTTCACATACTGCTCGGGTGTAAAGTAACCGAACTGCTCCTGGACCTCGTGTACGTAGGCTTCTTCACCCCATGTATAGGTGTACAAAAATTCCATGGCATCGTTCACAGGCATCAGCACCTCCTGCTCACCGACCACCTCATACCGGATTTTGCGTCCGGCAAAATCCCCGGCATACCGTTCCAGCCGTGCCAGTCCGTTCTGTTCCAGAAACCGGATTCTACGCTGCATTGTGTCTGGCTCGGTCATGATCCCGTCCCGGATAATGATCCTACCGCCATCGGCAAGCACCTCAAATGCGCTTACCAGCGCTGCGGCTACCGTCTCAGATTTAAATTTCACGCCATTCATCGGCACATACGAATACAGCTCATGCAGGATGGATGAGAAAATCACCGTATCCACGCTGCCTGTCTCTACAAAATCCTTAAGATTCAGCGCATCACCCTGCAGCACCTCCCAGCGGCGTCCCTCCCGCTGTTTACGCTGGCGCAGAGCCTCAACTACATTACTGGATATGTCAATGCCGACCGGAGTGACAGCGGGCATCCGCTCTTCAATCAGATCAAGCAGCACTCCGCCGCCCGGGCCGATATCCAGCACCTTGCTGCCGGTGACATAATCCAGAATAACAGCTTTATAATCAGCCGTATCGTTCATCTGGCTCAAATAGCTATCCTCGTTATGGAAGCGGTCGAATGCGTCGCGCCGCAGATCGAACAAATCGAATAAGAGCAGCACCGCCCGCTCGTACAGCGCTGACTTCTCGGCTTCAATACAGAATTCAATCAGCTTCTCTGCTGCGGGGGAGAATTCAAAGTCAAAAAACACCGTATCCGGCAGATGCCTCTGCCGCCGCAGCCGGTGAATCAGATGGGGATTGCCGGAAGTGCTGTTTCCGGCGGCAATGTCCTGCCAGCTAAGCTCAGACAGATACTTTTCGATAATCCGTTTCTTGTATACGTTGATTTTTTTAACGCCTTTATAGTCATAGTAGATTGAATTCATGACGGCTTCAAAGCTGATATGGTTCAGACCGCTGCTGGCGCTGCCCTGTGCGGCCAGCGCCAGCACTTTAAGAAATTGCTCCAGCGAGAACGTCTGCAGTGCCGACTCCACATACCAGAACGTTACCGGCTGCATGGCTTCGAGCAATGCCAAATCCATGCCCTCCTGCTCCAGCCTGTTCCACTCCGCCGCGAAATCCTCGCCACGGGAGATTGGACCGGAGCGCATGCGGTGCAGCCGCTCTTTCATTGGCAACGGAGTGTCCAGACTCAGCTCCATCACCTCACTACGCACCTCCTGCCATAGGACCGGCGAGACAGCACCAATGATGCAATGATTCAGCGCAAACAGCAGCCGCTCCAGCTCGTCAGAGGTCAGCAGCCCCTCCTCGACCAAAACAGCCAGTGGGCGGTTAACATTTGGCGGAACCTCGCCGCGAATCTGCTGGCCGAGGAGGCCATGCGTTTCAATCAGCCGGTGCACAATCAGAATCTTCTCCGCATGCGCAACACCTGCCGCCTTGAGCAGCGCCGCCTGTGGTCCGGAGGCTACAGCGGCTGCATTGCCACCGGCATACTGCCAGTACAGCTGCGCTGACCCTATATTGTGGGCAAAGCAATTAATGCCTTCCTCCTGCCACTTCCGGCGCTGGCGGGAGGTCCCGCCTTTAGCCGTCTCCGACCAGACCAGCGTCTCTTCGGCTAATTCCTTAATCCAGTAGGACAACGGCAGACTATCCAGCAGCCGCAGACTCCGTTCCACATAGTCCAGCACGGGATTCCTATGATCCAGCTCCCGCAGTGACTCCACGCGCTCCAGATTGACTATCGGCATTTCGGCCTGAACAATATATTTCAGCCACACAAGCTCCTCCTCAGGCAAATAATCCCCTTCACGGTAGGCTTCAATAGCCTGCAAAGATTTCAGCATCCTGCACCTCCTGGTATGATAATCTCTTGTTTGATTGGCGAATGTGGATAGGAACCTATTAGTACATAACCATTATGGGTCAAAATGACAGCTGATTATCAAAAACAGATGCTAAAGGCCGCCTCCTGAATCGATTGTACACGATTACACTAGATTCAGGAGGCGGCCTTATGGATAAGTCTACCATGTTCCTGGATCTGGTTCAAAAAAGCTTAATCCCTCAACATGCGGCCCCCGCTTAAATGTCAAAGTAGACGCAAACCTTCAATAAAACAAAAAACGGACCGGACAAGGGCTGCCCCTGTCTGGTCCGTTATTAATTATTTAAGAAGAATTGCGTTCGGAATGGCCAGGTCCGGCTTAAACTGCCCGTCCGGGTAACCCAGGATGTAGCGTTGATGCTTCAGCCACTTGCTGCTGGCTACGACATCACCTGCCCCCGGCCTACGTACCGAACCGCTGCCGGTACCCGCACTTGCGGCACAGCTCTTCTACAGCTTCCCTGCGGGAGAAGCCGTAGAACAGATTGTTCGCCCGCTCCCCCTCGACAATCTCGGAGAACGGCCGCTCATGGATGTTGCCGAGGTTGATAACCCCCTCGCCATCGAGACAGCACGGTACCACCGTGCCGTCCACCAGCACTGCCGCCTGGCTGCGCAGCGCGTGGCAGAAGCCTTTGCCGTCATCCTCCGGCTCATGCAGTGCCGGCCATCTGAACTCGTGGTCCTGGTTCAGATAGATGCGCGGCGCAACGCGGACGCCGCTGCCCGGAACGACCTTCTCCTCAATCTTGAAGTCCAGATTGAATGCCTCCTCCAGCACAGCCAGCGTCTCGCGGTTGCGGCTCCTCGTCAGATTGGTCTGGTTGTCTTCCGTCAGATTCCAGAGCCGGAAAGAGATGATGACCCCTTGCGCCGCAGCTTCCCGCACAAAGGAAATGATCTCCTTCAAATACCCCTCCCGGTTCTCCGAGCCTTCATGCCCGTCGAAGCTGTGCAGGGAGAAGTTCATCTGGCGCAGCGCCGGCTTGCCGATAATTTTCGGCCCTGCCTTATGAATCAGCGTTCCGTTGGTCGTGATATTGACCTTGAAGCCTTTGGCATCTGCAATGTCCAGCAGCTCACCTATCTTCGGATGCAGCAGCGGCTCGCCTTTGACATGAAGATAGATATGATTACTGTGCGGCTTAATCTCATCAAGAATGGTGCTGAAGGTATCCGGCCTCATGAATTTCTTCTGCCGCTCGGTTGGCGGACAGAATCTGCAAGCAAGGTTGCAGACGCTTGTACTCTCGATGTACACCTTTTTAAAAGTCTTCAAGT
>CAKMKL010000399.1 GCA_927443375.1 uncultured Paenibacillus sp.
ATACTGTTCCACCCGCTCTTTTCCCCAATGGACAACTACGACAACCAGATCCGCTTTTTTCTTGGCGGCTGCAATGGTCTTGAGCGCTTCCTTACTGTCATAGACACTGGCTACTCCCGGCTTGCTTGACCCTGCCATCCAATCGCTGTGCGGAATGACACGGGTGAAGCCGAGCAGTGCGATCTTGATCCCGTTCCGTTCAAAATATTGGGCGGTGTATGCTTCTTGGCTGTTCTTACCTGCGCCTACATAAGGAATCCCCCGTGTGCTCAGGTTGTTCAGTGTATCCAGCAGCCCCTGCTCTCCCTGATCCAGCGTATGATTGTTGGCCAGATTGACCGCATCCACACCTGCTGACTTGAGCGCATCCAGCGCCTCCGGGGCTCCCTTGAACACATACTGCTTGTTCTCTGCACCTACGCCACCAGTGGTAATCGGGGTCTCCAGATTTACTACGGTCAGATCATCCTTCTGGAAAACACCGTCCAGCGCAGAGTAGGAATAATCATAGCCCTTCTTCTGAAGCAGATCGGCTACTTTACCCGAGAAAATGACATCCCCGGCAAAATTGAGCTTAACGGTCGCCCCTGAACCATCCCCGGGCAAGCCGGAAACATCCTCTGAACTGATATCATCTGTATCGCTGCTCTCAGGCGAAGAGGTTTCAGCAGCCTCCTCAGATGGAGAAGGTGTTGGTGAAACCTCCGGAGTAGGAGTAGCGGAAGGCGACCGCTCAGGTGTCGCAGTAGCTTCCGGCTCAGGTGTGACCGTTGCGGAAGGCTGGGCAACAGTAACCGGCTCCGGAGATGGGGACGGCGAACCTGCCGTCTCCGTTAACGGGGGCTGCGAGGACTGGCCGCCGTCAGAATCTCCAATAAAATAATAGGTTAACATGGCAGTAATCAACAATAATAAGCTTACATTAATCCATGACCATACCGTTCTGCGTCGGCGTTTACTGCTGCGCTTATTCTTCTCTCTTTTGCGTGATCGCGGCGGATACATGGGTACTAAGAATCTCCTTTGTATTAAAAGTGTTTCTATTATAGCATAACTCACACTCCCCCCTCCAAACCGCAGGGAACATTACTACTGTTAACTTCACTATACGGCAAAAAAAGAACGGTGAAGCCGAATCATCCCGGTTCACCGTTCTTTAATTAAATGAATACAGCTTCAGGTTCCGGCTGTTTCTTCAAACCGGCCGCAGCGCTTTCGGCTGCTTCCTTAGCCTGCTTAATGCAGTCCGGCAAGCCAATAGCATCATAGCCTGCACCAAACGCATAAACGCCGGGCAGCTTCTGTCCCAGCTCACTGCGGAAACCGGCTATTCTGGCCGGATGCCCGACAGGATATTGCGGCATCGAGTGCTTAAGCCGGGTAATTTCGGCAAACAGAGGTTTTGCCGTAATGCCCATGATTTCCCGCAAATCCTTCAGCACCAGCTCCGTCAGCGCCTGATCCGGCAGCTCCACATTCTGCTCATCACCGGAACGCCCGACGTAGCAGCGCAGCAGCACTTTGTCATCAGGGCTGGTATGCAGCCATTTCGTGGAGGTCCAGGTGCAGGCTGTAATATTACGCCCTTCCTTACGTGGAACTAGAAAACCGGAGCCGTCATACTCGGTAACGATGTCCTTCTTGGCAAAAGCCAGCACCACATTCGCAACGGATACATAATTGACGTTCTCCAGCGGAGATACGTCAACATACGGACGGAACAGCTCCGCTGCAGCAAAATCCTGTACGGTGACATAAATATCATCCGCCTGCAGAATTTCACCAGTTTCCAGCTTCACCTCATACCGCGGGCCATCTGTTGCAGCATTGTTAAGCACCGTAATCCCTGCTGCTGCCGCTCCGGTCCGCTGCTCCACATCATGCAGTTCACGGATTAAGGCCGCTACAAGGCTTTGCAGACCATTACGGAAGGTCAGGAAGGCACTTTTCTTGGTACCCGTATGCGTCTCGACGGGCTTGCGGCCGGTAGTCATTCCACGGATCAGGCTGCCGTACTTGCGCTCGACTTCACCGAATTGCGGAAAGGTGGCCTGAAGACTGATCTTACGCATATCGCCCGCATAAATGCCGGCGAGCAGCGGTTCTGTCATATTCTCCAGAACCTCTGTACCCAGACGCCGCTCGATCAGCTCTCCGAGCGACTCATCTTCGCTGCTCCTGCGCGGGGGAATCACGAAATCTAGCATCGCCCGCATTTTGCCGCTGAAGGATACCAGGCCGCTCTTAAGGAACGGCTTCAGTTCGGTAGGAATGCCAAGAACCAGCCCGGCCGGCATCGGATGAAGCTTGCCCCGCTGCAGTATGTACGTCTTCTTGGCATTCGGATTGGTTGTAACCAGCTCATGATCCAGCTTAAGCTCCTTGGCCAGATCACTCATCACTGTTTTGCGGGCCAGAAAGGAATCCGGCCCCTTCTCAATGACGAAGCCGTCGCGGTGCAGCGTTTCGATTTTGCCGCCGAGTGCAGTTTCCTTCTCGATCAGCACAATATCAGGCTGGTATCCGGCTTCCCGGTAAAATTTACGGACATAAAACGCGGCGCTGAGGCCGCTGAGGCCTCCGCCGATAATGACGATCTTCCGGGGAATACCGGTCATGGCTGAATCACCTTCAGTTGGCTTGCCTTAGTGCGGACTACATCGCTGAGCACAGACATATACACCGGATCACTGTTCAGCGAATCAATCCGCATCAGCCGCAGATCCAGCTCGGAAGCAAGCGCCTGGGCTTCAATATCAAGGTCATACAGCACTTCCAGATGGTCGGACACGAACCCTATCGGAGCAGACAGGACATATTTCACCTGGCTTGTGGACAGCTCACGAAGTGTATCCAGAATGTCAGGGCCCAGCCAAGGTTCAGCCGTTCTGCCTGCACTCTGCCAGGTGAACTGCCAGGAGGTGACCCCTGCCCTGTCAGCGATTGCCTTGGAGGTTTCGAGCAACTGGTCCCGGTAAGGGTCGCCCATGGCAAGAATCCGTTCCGGCAGGCTGTGCGCGCTGAATAAGACCCGAACATCCCCGCGGGCTGCGCCGGTCTCTTCAAATTGATCCAGCTTTGCTGATACCCGTCTGCTGAGCACGTCTATCAGTTCCGGATGCAGATGGTAGCTCTCCACGAATTCCATCCGGATTCCGCTGGCATCCGCTTTTTCTTTTGCCCGTTTGATATAGGTGCCGACACTCATTACAGAATAATGGGGGGCAAGTACAATGCCGACCGCCCGGGTAATGCCATCCCGCACCATAGCTTCAACGCCGTCTTCAATAAAAGGCTGGGCATGCTTGAGTCCCTGGTAGCAAACATATTCCATATCCCCGCCGCTGCGGTTCAGCATCTCCTGCAGAGCCTCCACCTGACGGTCCGTATTCTCCCGGAGCGGGAACACGCCGCCGACAATCGCTTCGTAGCGGTCCTTCAACTCTTTGAGCTGCTCCGGGGAAGGCGCGTTGCCGCGCCGGATATGCGTGTAATAGGCTTCCACACCCTCGAGACTTTCAGGTGTGCCGTAAGACATCACAAGTACACCAATTTTAGCTGTCACGGAATCCATCTCCTTTTATGAATAATGTTCATACCGGTGCTTGCGGTATTATTATTTCTGTGCAGCTGCTTGTTTCAGCGCCTGCTCTGAATACGTATGGATGTACTCCGTCAGCTCTCTTAGCGTGTCCAGGGAAGCCTCCGGAAATAAGCCGTGACCCAGATTGAAAATATATCCCGGCTCCTGTATGCCCTCATCAATCAAATCCTTGGCCCGTTCCTTGAGCAGATCCATTGGGGCTGTCAGCAGATAAGGATCGAGATTGCCCTGAATGGCAAAACCTCCGCCGGTTCTGCTTCTGCCTTCAGTGAG
>CAKMKL010000400.1 GCA_927443375.1 uncultured Paenibacillus sp.
ATCTGCTTGCGCTGAATGCGGCCATCGAAGCCGCGCGGGCAGGAGAGGCAGGCCGGGGCTTCGCTGTAGTGGCGGGTGAAATCCGCAAGCTGGCGGAGAAATCCTCTGAGACGGCTGCAGGCATCCAGGGAGTAGTCAAAAATGTGTATACCTCTGTTGAGCAGATGAAAGAAAATTCGGAGGCTATGCTAGTTTTTATAGATCAGAATGTATTAAGCGACTACGAACGGTTAACCGAAGTCAGTCAGCAGTATAATGATGATGCCTCCACGATCAATCAGCTGATGGGGCAGTTCGAGGAAGCTGCCGATCATCTGAACGAGACCGTGTCCAGTATTGCCATAGCGGTCAATGAGGTCGCGGCTACCGTGAATGAGGGAGCGATCGGTGTGCAGGATATTGCCGAGAAAACTGCCGATATCGTAGAGAAGACCTTCCATGAAGCGACTATGGCTGACGAGAATACCCAGAGCGCCAAAGAGCTACAGGGACTGGTGGAGAAGTTCAAGATATAATAAGTGTTAAACCCCGCCGGGAATCTGGCGGGGTTTCTCGCCTCTCTTTTCAAATAAGTTTGGGTTTTGCGGGTTCTTCCTGTTTTTTTGGTCCATAATGATAGTAAGGAATCCGTTTTCCGCCGGAATAAGGGAACAGAGAGGATTAATGCTGTTCCTGTTATAGGGGGTGATACTGCTATGTTTGAGATCAGGGAGGTTGAGGAAGAACGGCAGGGGAGCGGCCAGGTGCGGCAGCTGCAGGAGAGCTTTTTGCAGCAGATGGTCAAAGAGGATTGGCTCAGTACGGAACCGGTCAGAACCCGGCTGCGCCAGCTTAAGCTGACTGCGCTTGCAGGTGAGGGCTTGAAGCTGAGGTATGCTGCAATCGAACTGAAGGTGCCTTCAGAGCTTCTGGTTTCCAGGCATAAGGACCGTCTGTTAGCTGGAACGCTATTTCAGAAGGTGTGCCGGGAGACGGCAGGCGGATGGAAGCATATTTACCCGTTCGGTGATGAAGCTGATCCGCTGCGGATGTATTTCCTGATTCCTTCGAAAGAGGGAGTCGAGCATGCAAACCGTACTGAACGTTTCATAGAGGAGTTATTACAGAAACTTAAGGATAATATGGAGCTGGATTGCTCCTGTGCAACCGGATTGGAAGTGAAGGGCCTCAAGCGGGTGAAAAATGCGTTTGCTTCCTGCCTGTGTGCTTTACACAGCTCATATAGGACTGCCGCTGATGGATGGATAGAAGCCGGAACGAGTATGGTGATGACCTGGTTATCCCCTGAGGAAGAGCGAAGGCTGGCGCAAAGGATAGAACAAGCGGATTTAGCTGCGTATGAGCGGGAACTGGACCTTCTTTTTGAGGTCGGTGAACAGGAACAAATACCGTTTGACATCTTCAAGTATAAGGCCATGCGGCTGCTGCTGCTCCTGACAGCTATAGCCCGTAAATTTGAATGCAGCGGTACGGCCTTAGGGAAGTTTATGTGGAACAGCCACAAGACACTGGCTGCCTGCGCCTCTCCTGGGGAACTGAAGCAGCAGCTGCATGAACGGGGAATGCTGGTAATGGAAGAAGTTACGCTGGCACGTAGGTCCATCAGTAGCGCTCTACCCGAGGCGGTCAGAAGATATATGGAACGAAACTATGGCTGTGAGCTGCCGCTTGCTGCTGCAGCACAGCTGTTCGGCTTGGAGGAACATAGCCTGTTCCGCCAGTTCAAACAGCATGTGGGCATTCCACTGGCCGATTATGTTACCAAGATCAGAATGGCCAAAGCGGAGCAGCTGCTGCAGGCTGACGGTCTGAAGCTCCCGGAGCTGGCGCTGCTTGTTGGTTATTCCAGTCTGAGCCATTTTGTCAGCGCCTTCAAAAAATTCAGCGGCAAAAGCCCCAAGGAGTATCGCGAACGGATCCAGAGAACCCGCTAACAGCATACGCAAACACCGGAGGCAGCCTTACAGCGGGGGCTAATGCAATCGAAAGATAAACAGCCGTATCAGACGTGAGTCTGGTACGGCTGCTGTGTTCATCTGAGGGTGAACGGGAGTGATCCCGAAATAATCATCTTCGCTTCTTCGGCCGTAACCACCTGCTCCGTTTGCAGCGCCATGTCCTTCAGCCGCAGCTTACCCAGCTCTGCTTCGCTCTCTCCGATCAGCAGACAATACCGGATGCCCTTGGCAGAGGCTGAGGCGAGCGTTTTTTTGAGCTTGCGTTTACCGGTATCCACACTGACCCGGATGCCGGCATTCCGCAGTTCTGCTGCGGCCAGTAGTGCTTGGGGCATAGTCTCACCAATTGGAACGATCAGCACAGCGGAATATTCCTCCTGAACCGGGCGCTCCCCGAGCAGCGCCATAATCGACTCCATCCCGAAAGAAATACCTACTGTCGGATACGGAATGTCATCGCGTCCCACCAGCTTGCCGATGATGTCATCATACCGTCCGCCGCCGCCAAGGCTGGAGGGATAACCGCCAGTGGCATCGAAAATTTCATACACCGTTCCGGTATAGAAGGATAAGCCTCGTGAAAGGAACGGGTCGAACATGCAAACAGCTGAGAGTCCGGTGGCATCAATCAGCTGCTGCAGCGCCTGTACTTCAAGAGCGCCGGGCTGACCGGTTAGTCCGTAGCTGTCTGCCAGACTTGCGAAGTCTGTATTATCCGTCTCCAGCAGTCCGGTAATGCCGAGCAGCGCTTCCGCAGACAAGCCCTTCCCGCGCAGCTCCGCCAGCACACCCTGGATGCCGATTTTGGCTAGCTTATCTAAAGTCAGCATCACGGACAGGCTGTCTTGCGCAGGAACGCCGGCCGCCGACAGAATTTCACCAAGGAACCGGCGGTTATTCCATTTGAGGATGATGGGAATCTCCAGCCTGCGGAAGACTTCCGCGGCCAGCTGCATCAGCTCGGCTTCGGCTTGCGGGCCGGCAATTCCGACCACATCGGCATCACATTGCAGGAACTCGCGCAGCCGGCCTTTTTTGACCGGGCCATCACGGAATACCTTGCCAATCTCATAACGTTTATAGGGAAACTCGATTCCCGGATTCAGTGCAATCACTTTGGCGAACGGAATCGTCAGATCATAACGGAGTCCCAGTCTGCGCCCGCCCTGGTCAGTCAACTGGTACATTTCGCGGAGAATTTCGTCACCGCCGGCATATTTGGAGGTCAGCAGCTCTAGCGCATTCAGCATTGTGGTCTCCATCGGTTCAAAATCATACAGCCCGAACAGTTCCCTCAGCGTACCCTGGACCTTTTGTCTGACCGCCTGCTCCCGTCCGAAATAATCATAGGTTCCTTTAATATTTTGCATCTTACGCAGCTCCCTTATGGTGTGGCCTAAGCCTGATTTCCGGAATTTCCGGCAAAACAAAAAACGCGCAGGACCTCGTGGTCCTGCGCGTTTCATATTCCGCAGGGAGGTCAAACGCAAAATGCGTTAGCCCTCCCTGAATGGATTCAGGTGTGCTAACGCTGCTTGTGATGATGAAGCTGATTCTGTATGATGGAAATGCTGTTTATAAGGTTCACAGGAAAAAGCTCCCTTCAGCTTCAGATTACTGCACATTATAACGGATGAAGATACGCCATGCAAGCAGCAATTTCAGCTTCAAACCGGATTGACTTATTCGAAAAGGGGCATTATTTATGGATAATCAACATTGGATAGCAGCAGCCGAAGACTTTGCCAAATCGGAGCTGGGCCGGGACACTACAGGCCATGACTGGTTTCATACAGACCGTGTGCGTAATACGGCTGCGCTGATTGCCGGGATGGAAGGGGCGGATGTCCTCACCTGCACCATCGCCGCACTGCTGCATGATGTGGCTGACGAGAAGCTCAATGCTTCCAAGGAAGCGGGACTGCTTAAAGTACATAACTGGCTGGAGCAGCATCTCGCAGAGGAGAAGAGAATCAGACATATTATGCTGATTATTGAGACGATGTCTTTCAGTGGCGGCGGAGGGGCACCCATGTCTACACTCGAAGGACAATGTGTGCAGGATGCGGACCGGCTGGATGCGCTTGGGGCAATAGGGATTGCGAGAACGATGGTTTTTTCGGGGGCAAAGGGACGGCCGGTCTACGATCCGGATCTCACGCCGCGCGATGAATCGCTGCAGAAGGAATACCGTGATTACTCCAAGGGGACGGCGGTCAATCATTTTTATGAGAAGCTCCTGAAGCTGAAAGACCTGATGAACACACCCTATGGCCGCAAGCTGGCCGAGGAACGGCATGATTTCATGCTGCTGTATCTGGAGCAATTTTATAAGGAATGGAATCAGGGCAGCCAGAAGCTGCTATAATGAGACCATGCTTAACACGGAAGGAACAACTACATGAGTGAATTACAATTTAGAGATTATGATTTAAATGAAGAGATTATCAAGGCACTGGACGTTCTGGGCTATCATAGCCCGACCGAAGTACAGAGCGG
>CAKMKL010000401.1 GCA_927443375.1 uncultured Paenibacillus sp.
GGGGATGGGGTTAATGATGCACCGGCAATCAAAGCGGCGGATATCGGAATTTCCATGGGCATCACCGGCACTGACGTTACCAAAGAAGCTTCAGCGCTGATTCTCGGTGATGATAATTTCTCTACCATTGTGGCAGCTATAGAGGAAGGCCGGAACATTTACGAGAATATCCGCAAATTCATCCGCTATTTGCTGGCTTCCAATGTCGGTGAGATTCTGACCATGTTCTTTGCCATGATGCTGGGTCTGCCGCTGCCGCTTGTGCCGATCCAGATTCTCTGGGTGAATCTGGTCACTGACGGACTGCCGGCCATGGCGCTCGGTGTCGATCAGCCGGAGAAGGACCTGATGGAGCATAAGCCGCGCGGAGCGAAGGAAAATATTTTTGCCCGCCGGCTGGGCTGGAAAATCATCAGCCGCGGGCTCCTGATCGGTCTGTGCACGTTAGGCGCCTTCTGGCTGACCCTGCGGATTGATCCGGGCAGTGCACAGCAGCTGATCCGGGCACAGTCGGTTGCTTTTGCCACACTCGTCATGGCACAGCTCATACATGTCTTTGACTGCCGCAGCTCCCGCTCGGTGTTCCACCGCAACCCGTTCCAGAATAAATATCTTGTACTGGCTGTGCTGTCATCTGTACTCTTGATGCTGGTTGTTATGTACCTGCCAATGCTGCAGCCGGTGTTTAAGACCGTGCCACTGAACTTCCGCGAATGGTGCCTTGTATTCGTAAGCGCGGGTATTCCTACATTCCTTATGGGAGCAGGCAGCGTATGGGGCGGTAAAAAGAACCGCAGCCGCAGCGGCGGACGGACGATGATAAAAAGTACAAAAATTTCAGCATAAAATCAATAGCATCGGTCCACTCCTTAAGGTATGCTTGTTTCACAAGTAAAGGCGTATGCTTCCGAAGCGAGTTTTGTACGAAGTGACTCAAGGAAGCTTATGCTAACAAAACTTAGGCGTATGCTTTCGAAGCGAGTTTGGTACGAAGTAACTCAAGGAAGCCTATGCTAACAAAACTTTTAGGAGTGGACTTTCAATGGAATTCACAAAAATGCATGGCCTCGGCAATGACTTTATAATCGTATTTGGTGAACAGGAGCTGCCCGGCAATGCAGCAGAGCTGGCAGTTAAACTCTGTAACCGGTTCTTCGGCATCGGTGCCGACGGACTGGTGTACATTCTGCCGTCGGAACGCGGGGACTATATGATGCGCATTATGAACTCGGACGGATCGGAAGCGGAACAGTGCGGAAATGCAATCCGCTGTGTATCCAAGTATGTATATGAGCATGGTCTGGTGGAGTCAGAGGAGATTGTTATTGAAACGATCGGTGCCGGGGAACAAAAGGTATCGCTCAAGGTGAAGGATGGGGTAGTGGAGACGGTTACTGTTGATATGGGTGAACCCGTATTGTCTGGAACCCTGATTCCGGAAGCCATTGACGCTGAACCGGTGCTGGATCAGCCGATTGAAGCGGATGGAGCAGAATTTAAATTCACGGCTGTGTCGATGGGCAACCCTCACTGTGTCATTTATGTGGATGATGCGGTATCCTTCGATCTTGCAACGTGGGGTCCGAAGCTTGAGGTTCATCCGTTGTTCCCGAGAAAAGTAAACGTAGAGTTTGCGACTGTTCTTGACCGCGGTCATGTTGATATGCGTGTCTGGGAACGCGGTGCGGGACCTACCCTTGCCTGCGGCACAGGCGCCTGCGCAACGCTTGTATCCTCTGTACTGAATGGTCTCACCGACCGTTCGGCTGTAATCAGCCTTAAAGGCGGGGATCTGTTTATTGAATGGAACGAGCAGGACAATCATGTGTATATGACCGGCCCGGCGCAGGTGGTATACACAGGTTCTGTAGAGATTTAAATGAACATTTAATCAGCCTGCGGTTCACACTGGCAGGGAATTCAAAAGGATGTCCGGCAAGCCTTTCAGGGCTTGAAGGGCATCCTTTTGGCATTTTGGGCGATCAGAGGCAGCCGAATAATGGCAGGAAGATTCGTGAATAATAGGAACATATAAGAAGGGGGGAGTCTGGTGGACACGAAGCGACATACAGGCAGACAAGCGAAGTCTGCTGATTCTGCAAGTGCTGGCAGCAGAGTCCCGAGG
>CAKMKL010000402.1 GCA_927443375.1 uncultured Paenibacillus sp.
ACAGGGTCTGCTCCAGCAGCTTCCGGGTTTCATCATTATCCGGGATGATAGGCGGAGATGAGGTGATGGAGCCTGGTCCGGCCGAAAGATAAGCGGTAGACGACAGCGGCAGTATAGTGAGAATCATTAGAATGAGCAAAACGCTGAACCTTCGGATTGCCTTATTGCGGGAGAGCACCACACCACCACCTTTTGCATAATAGATAGGTATGTACTAATAATATGTTTTGTCCTGTTAAAATATCATACCCCGTTCTGTCAAAAGAGCACACAAAAAACGGAGGCTGTTCCTTGTAGCAAGGAGCACCTCCGTTTGGTACTTATTGAATAGTGGGGTTACAGCGGCAGTCCCATCTTAAAGACAGTCCAGTAGCTGAAGCCGGTGAACGTCAGAATCATATAGCCCCAGAAGAGCAGAATATAAGTCTTTTCCGTAAATTTCATATAGCCCAGCACAACAAAAAAGGCCGTTTGCAAAAAGAAGAGCAATGCCATTTCGGTTAAGTCGCCGGCGAAAGCCATAAGCCCGATAGCGAGCGTGAAAAAACCCAATACGCGAAACATACGGTCCAAGAGAGTAGCCCCCTTCTTAGAAATGGTTCCCGAAAAGTACTTCTTTGGATCTATTATAACTGCTGGACAAAAAGCTGTAAACGAATTCATTGAAAAAAATTAGTATTTAACTAATAAATATGATTTTTGCAATTGACTAATTCGGATTTGACCCAAAATGAGAATTTATAGCTATAAGCGTATGAGGTTTAAGCAAAATGGAAATACAATTTAGTATCAAATAGATTCTATGAACTCTAGCAGAGGCATAGAAATGGAGTAAGCAGCTTTTATCCTATTCACTATCCGGCGGAGCTGCCGGTTATGAAGATGGTTATTTCAAGATGTTGTTAGGAGGGTTAGGCTTTATGACAGCCGTTAGACAGGACGCTTGGAGCGCGGAAGATGATTTGATATTGGCAGAAATAACGCTGCGTCATATCCGGGAAGGCAGCACACAGCTTGCTGCTTTTGAAGAGGTGGGGGAAAAGATCGGCCGAACCTCGGCGGCATGCGGGTTTCGCTGGAACAGCTGTGTCCGCAAAAGTTATGAGGATGCTATTGGTATTGCTAAAGGCCAGCGCCAGAAGCGGAGCTACCTGAAAAAGCAGCCAGTGAACAGAGGAGCACAAGTTGCCGGACTGATTCTTGGAGACATTGATGAGGAATATGGGCGAGGCGAAGGACTGAACGAAAGCACCCTATCCATCGACGCGGTGATCCGGTTCCTGAGACAGTGGAAGGGTACCTTTCAGGAAGCAGGGCGCCAGCTGAAAATGCTCGAGCGTGATTTGCGCGAGAAGGAAGACGAATTAACGGAGCTTCGGGCAGAAAATGAGCGCTTATCCAAAGAAGTGAATCTGGCTCAGAGTGATTATCGAGTTGTGAACGATGATTATAAGGCTTTAATTCAAATTATGGACCGGGCCCGCAGACTTGCGTTCCTTAATGAAGAGGAAGAAGAGATGAAAACAAGATTCAAAATGGATGCGAACGGAAATCTGGAACGGATTGAATAATGGAATAACAGTCTGTCCCGGTTCTAAGCCGCAAACGAATGCCGCCCGGCAAACGTATTGCGGCTTTTATTTTTGCTTTCGTAAGCAGCAGCGGGCTATAATGAGGGAAATTATTGGAAGGATGCGTTAGTTAGCCATGATAATTGATATTATCGGTGCAGGATCATTGGGGCTGCTGCTGGCGGGAAAGCTTATCCATGCCGGAGCCGTGATCAGAATATGGTGCCGGAGTTCAGAACAGTCGGATGCGCTGAAAAAAGAAGGATTAACAGTCAGCTATGAGGACGGAACAGCACCGGTCTTCATCCCGGGGAAGGAAATCTTTGCTGCTCCGGCAAGTGCACTTGCGGATACTGTCCTGCGAGAGCCTGGAGATTGGCTGGTCATTACACTCAAGCAGCAGGCTTTTCATGAAAAATTGCCTGAAATGCTGCTTCCGCTAAAAAATAAAAGCCTGCAAATGGTTTGTTTTCAAAATGGATGCGGACACCTGGAACGGCTGCAGGAGCTAATGCCTTATGCGTCTATCTGGGCAGCAGTGACTACAGAAGCGGCTAAGAGGAAGACATTAACAAAGGTTATTCATGCTGGCAGAGGGGAAACATGGATTGGGGAAGGGAAACACGGCGGGTCAAGTCCTGAACCCGAAATGCCGGTACATGCTCCGGCAGCAATTAGTTTGGTGGACACACTCCTGACAGCAGGATTCTCCGCCTCTGTGTCGAAAGAAGTGAATACCATGATTTACCGGAAGCTCTTAATCAATGCTGTGATCAATCCGCTTACGGCGGTGTGGCGCATACAGAACGGTGAACTCCTGGCTTCTGAACAGCGGCTGCTGGTCATGAAGGAACTTTATGCGGAAGCGATTACTGTATTTGATGCCTGCGGAATCGCCCATGACGAGAATGCCTGGGACAGCATTATAGAAGTATGCCGGGCAACTTCAGGCAATATCTCCTCGATGCTTGCCGATGTGCTCTCCTCAAGAGCAACAGAAATCCGCTGGATTAACGGAAGCATTGTGGATCTGGCAGAGCGCCGGGGGATTCAGGTTCCACTGCATCGCTGGATTTGCCAGCTTGTTGAAGGCATGAGTGCGAGAGAGAGGTGAGGCTGTTTGGAGTTTTTGCAAAATTCATTTATTACATTAGGTGTAATTCCGGTTGTTCCTTTTTTTATCGTTTATCTTATTGGAATGGGCCTCAAACAGGATAAAAGAAAGAACTTTTTACTGGCAATGGACGTAACCACATTATTTTTATTACTATCGGTTTCGGCTTTATTCAACATCCTCTTTCATGCGAAATTCGGGTTTTACTTTATACTGCTTATTGTATTAATATCCGCTGGACTGATTGGCGGAGCCCAAAACCGGATCAAAGGAAAGGTGGACGGGAAGCGGTTATTCCGGGCGGTTTGGAGACTTTCCTTCTTTTTTTTAAGTTCTATGTATGTACTTTTTATGGTTGTAGTCCTCATTCAATACATATCACAAGCGATGTAATGTTCCACTGCTCCGGTGAAGCGTCAATGTCACAAAATTTTTAAGTTTTAAAAAAAATGTGTTTTCAGAAAATATTGCTCTAGATTTTTTTGACCACTGGTTGTATAATCATAAACCATATACCACATTCTATTTAGGGGGAACTGCTAGATGAAGAAGAGTAAAAGTCTTTTGCTCATGATTGCAATTGTTCTCGTAATCGGCACAGTGCTTGCTGGTTGCGGATCGAACAACAATGGCAACAACGCTGCCGCGACTAACAACGCCACGGCTACAGACAATGCAGGTACAAACACAGGCAACACTGGTGACGAGAAATTGGCTGCTGACCAAACGCTTAAAATCAACCTGAGCTCCGAGCCTCCTACTTTTGACCCGCAACAAGCTCAAGACAGCACATCGAACGCTATCTTGAAATTGATGTATGAAGGACTTACCCGTCAAAATGCAGAAACAGGACAAGCTGAAGAAGGCGTTGCAGAATCCTGGGACATTTCCGCCGACGGTCTCGTGTACACTTTCCATCTTCGCGACTCCAAATGGAGCAACGGTGACGCTGTAACTGCTAACGATTTTGCTTATGCTTGGCAACGCGTCCTTGATCCAAATGCAGAACAAGCTGCTCCTTACGCTTACCAGCTGTATTACATCAAAGGTGCAGAAGATTTCAATACTGGCAAAATCACTGATTTCAGCCAAGTTGGTATCAAAGTAATTGATGAAAAAACACTTGAGGTAACCCTGGCTAACCCAACACCTTACTTCTTGGGTCTGCTGTCTTTCTATACGTACTACCCAGTACACAGCTCCGTTAAAGATAATGCAAAATGGGCAACTGCGGTTGATACTCAAATCACCAATGGTCCTTTCACATTGACTGAATGGACAACTGGCCAATCCTTGGCTGTAACTAAGAACCCTACTTACTACGCAGCGGATGCAATCAAAGCACAACAAATCAACTTCTCTATCGTAAACAGCGGTGCAACTGAACTGCTGAGCTACAAGAACGGCGAACTTGACCGTGCAGGCGGCCCAATCGGTGAAATTCCAACCGAGCAACTGCCAATCGTAGCAAAAGAACTGCCTAACGAATTCGCAAGAAAAGGTATCGCGAGCGTTTACTATTACCAGTTCAACGTAACTGAAAAACCATTTACTAACGTTAAAATCCGTAAAGCCTTGGCAATGGCGATTGAGCGCCAGCCAATCATCGATAACATCACACTGGGCGGACAACTGCCGGCATTCGGCTTCGTACCTCCAGGTATCCAGAGCAATGAACAAGAATTCCGTACTGCAGTAGCTGATTCCCAGTACTTCAGTGAAGATCTTACAGAAGCTAAGAAATTGCTTGATGAAGGTCTGAAAGAAGAAGGTCTTGATAAACTGCAATTCACAATCACTTACAACACAAGTGAAGGCCACCAGAAGATTGCTGTAGCCATTGCTGACCAATGGAAAAAAGCTCTCGGCGTAGAAGTTAAGCTGGAAAACAAAGAGTGGGGTGTCTTCATCGAAGACAGACACAACTTGAACTACCAAGTAGCACGTGCCGGCTGGTCCGCGGATTACAATGATCCAATGACTTACCTGGATATGTGGGTAACTGGCGGCGGTAACAACGATAGCGGTTATTCCAACGCTGAGTATGACAAACTGATTCTAGAAGCTAAATCTTCTGCTGACAATGCACTTCGTCAAGAGAAATTCGTAGCTGCTGAAAAAATCCTGATGGATGACATGGTTGTCATTCCAATCTACTACTACACTAACAACTCCCTGACTAAAGAGTACCTTAAAGGTGTAACTCTTGACTTCAGCGGTGCGATCGACCTGTCCCGTGCTTACCTGCTTGAGCACTAGGACCCAACAAAAATAATCTAATACAGTAATATAATAGTCTGAAGTTTTTATATTACTTCGGGATATATATGTGGAACTCCATATATATCCTTTTTTTTTGTATAAGGTAATAAATGTGATTATTTGGGAGAAATAGAAATTTGATCAAATGGACAAATGAATATTTTTTCCTTACAATAGGTAAGTAAAAAAAATGTCGAAGGAGGTGATGGCGGGCATGTTTCGTTATATTTTCAACAGATTTCTCCACATGGTAGTTTCACTGTTTGTTTTGATTTCTGCGACCTTTTTCCTAATGAAGGCAATTCCGGGGGATCCGTTCACAGCTGAGAAAAAAATTCCTGAACAAATTTTGCAGCGTCTATATGCGCAGTATAATTTGGACAAGCCCGTCTTTGAGCAGTACTTGCTTTATCTGAAGAACATTCTTAAGGGTGACCTGGGCATTTCAATGAAGATGCTTAATCAGGAAGTAACCCACATTATCGGACAGACTTTCTCCTCATCGCTTAAGCTTGGGGTTGTCGCTATTATTGTAGCGGTTATCGTAGGTGTAACGTTGGGGATGCTTGCGGCTTTATATCACCGTAAGCTGATTGATAATGTAGCAATGGTATTGGCTGTTCTCGGTATTGCGGTACCGAGCTTTGTTGTGGCTTCACTGCTGCAATATTTACTGGCTTATCATTGGAAAGTATTCCCTGTAATGGGCTTCAAAGGGCCAATGAATTATTTTTTGCCGGTTATGGCACTGACGGCATCACCAATAGCCGTAATAGCCCGTCTTACCCGCTCCAGCATGCTGGAGGTATTGCATTCCGATTACATTAAGACCGCTAAGGCTAAGGGTCTGAGCTGGTTTTCGATATTGTCCCGTCACGTACTGCGCAATGGTATTCTGCCGGTAATTACTTATGTGGGGCCAATGACGGCGAACATTATTACCGGTTCGGTTGTTATTGAGCAAATCTTCGGTATTGGCGGAATCGGTAAGCAGTTCGTTCAGGCTATTAATACCCGTGATTATCCGATCATTATGGGCATCACCATTTTCTACGGCGTTATCCTGATGGTTGCACGTTTCCTTACGGACGTCGCTTATGTTGCGGTTGATCCGCGTATCAAACTTGCTGGTGGAAAGGAGGACTAACGTTGGCTGCTAATAACAATATGGTTAAACAGGTAGAACTGAAGCCTGAGGACTTTCGCAAAATTGGCATTGATGAGAAAGAAGCAGAAGTAATCCAGCGTGAAAGCCTTTCCGCGTGGCAGGATGCTTGGGAGCGTCTGCGTCAGAATAAGCTGGCTATGACAGCGCTTATTATCATGCTTTTAATTGTAATTATGGCCATTGTAGCACCACATCTGGTTCCTTATACTTATGATTCGAATGATTTGATGAGCACAAATAAGCCGCCATCATGGGATCACCTATTTGGTACGGATGATTTCGGTCGTGACGTATTTGTCCGCACCTGGATGGGTGCCCGCATCTCGCTCATTGTTGGTCTTGCGGCCGCATGTATCGACTTGATCTTCGGTGTTATTTACGGTGGAATTATGGGTTTCTTCGGCGGACGCATTGATATTGTAATGAACAAGTTTTCCGAAATTTTATATTCGATTCCCTACCTGCTGGTAGTCATTATGCTCCTTGTAGTATTTGAGCCGAGTTTGTGGACTATTATACTTGCCCTGACCATTACAGGCTGGATCAACATGTCTTGGATTGTACGCGGCGAAATTATGCAGCTCAAAAACCGCGAATTCATCTTGGCCTCCCGCTCGATGGGTGCAGACTGGAAACGCTTGTTGTTCAAGCACCTGCTGCCAAATGCAATGGGACCTATCATCGTTACTGTTACACTTTCCGTACCAAGTGCGATTTTCTCTGAAGCATTCCTGAGTTTCCTTGGTTTGGGTGTACAAGCACCTGTTGCTTCCTTGGGTTCGATGATCAATGACTCGCTTACAGGCTGGATGTACTATCCTTGGCGCATGATTTTCCCTGCGCTGGTTATCAGCTTGACCATGCTTTCCTTTAACATTTTTGGTGATGGACTGCGCGATGCATTGGATCCTAAGCTGAAGAAATAGGAGGTGATCATTGATGGAACCCATTCTGCAAGTCAAAGATTTGCATGTCTCCTTTTTTGTGAAAGGCGGAGAAGTACAGGCTGTCCGCGGTATGAATTTTGAAGTAGGCAAAGGCGAAACGGTTGCTATTGTCGGTGAATCCGGTAGCGGCAAGAGTGTTACCGCACAATCGATTATGCGCCTGATTCCTTCACCGCCCTCGAAAGTGAAAAAGGGTGAAATTATTTTTCAAGGACAGAATCTGCTGGACAAAAGCATGAAACAAATGGAACATATTCGCGGCAAAGATATTGGCATGATATTTCAAGACCCGATGACTTCTTTAAACCCAACTATCAAAGTGGGCAAACAGATAACCGAAGTTTTGATCAAACATCAGAAAATGTCAGCGGCCGAAGCGACCAAACAAGGTATTGAGATGCTTAAATTAGTAGGTATCAAAAATGCGGAGGCTCGCTTTTACCAATATCCCCACGAATTCTCCGGCGGTATGCGTCAGCGTGTGATGATCGCTATTGCACTAGCCTGCCGCCCGGCTCTGCTCATTGCGGACGAGCCGACAACGGCGCTTGATGTAACTATTCAGGCGCAAATCATGGATGTTATGAAAGAGATGCAGCAAAAGCTTGGGACCTCCATTATCCTGATTACACATGATCTCGGAGTGGTTGCCGGCATGTGTGACCGGGTCATCGTTATGTATGCCGGTGAAGTAGTGGAAACCGGTACGCGGTGGGAAATCTTCAAAAATCCGCAGCATCCTTACACTAAAGGTCTTCTGCGGTCAATGCCGCGTCTGGAACAAAAGAAGGGGGAGCCGCTGATTCCGATCTTCGGTACTCCCCCGGATCTGATCAAGCCGCCGATCGGCTGTCCGTTCTCTGCGCGTTGCGGTGAAGCAATGCATGTGTGCGAACAAATCGATCCCGGCGCCACAGAATTCAGCGAAACCCATATGGCGCGCTGCTGGAATCTGCATTCGATGGCCAAGGAGGTGCAGTACGTTTGAGTAAGAACCTGATTGAAGTTGAAGGTCTTAAGAAATATTTCAATGTAGGCAAAGGTAAAATTCTTAAGGCTGTTGATAATATTAATTTCTCGATCCGCGAGGGTGAAACCCTTGGAATGGTAGGGGAATCCGGATGCGGTAAGACTACTGCCGGCCGTACGGTTCTTCGTCTCTATGAACCGACTGCGGGAAGCGTGAAGTACAATGGCACTGATATCTATAAATTGTCCCCTGGTAAAATGAAGGCTCTGCGCCGTGATATGCAAATGATCTTTCAGGACCCCTACGCTTCGCTTAATCCGCGGCTTACCGTTTCCGATATCATCGGCGAAGCATTGGACATCCATGGTATGGCAGGCAGCCGTGCAGAACGCAAAAAACGGATTGAAGAGCTGCTGGATCTTGTAGGTTTGAACCATGATCACGCAACCCGCTATCCGCATGAATTCTCGGGCGGACAACGCCAGCGTATCGGGATTGCGCGTTCACTTGCAGTTAATCCTAAATTCATCGTTTGTGATGAACCAATCTCTGCACTTGACGTTTCCATTCAGGCACAGGTTGTCAACCTGCTGAAGGAACTGCAGGATCGTCTGGGTCTGACGTATCTCTTTATCGCGCATGACTTGTCTATGGTTAAACATATAAGTGACCGCGTAGCGGTTATGTACCTGGGCAGAATGGTGGAACTGGCAGAGAGTGAAGAACTGTACGCCAACCCGATCCATCCGTATACCAAATCGCTGTTGTCGGCGATCCCGGTTCCGGATCCGGAGGTTGAAGCCAACAAGAAACGCATTATTCTGCACGATGAGCTGGGTAGTCCAATATTTGCGGCTGGTTCGAAATCGAATGACAGCGACTTTGAACTTGTGGAAGTATCCAAGGGTCACTTTGTCGCTAAACAATTTGCATAATTCAGTTGCATTCATGTAGGCGGGAGCGTTCAGCTCCCGCCTCTTATGCGTCAGCGGGATTTCTTTGACGCCGCCCCTTACTTTGGATACAATCATATAGAGTTTAAGGACCTAATGTTTACATACAGCAGGAGTAAAGAACGGGAGGCAATTACACATGAATGTTGTACCGGAACCGCTACCGGGCGGATCTGCGCTCGCACGTGATTATATAGACCGCTATGAATCGGTAGGCCATTTGTATGGCGGAGATTTCAGGAATGAAGAGAGCAGAAGGAAACGGGCGGAGTGGCTGGATGGCAATGAGGATCAGCGTGCCAGCCGTGCTGAGGTAGCTTCAGTGTTGCGCCTTTATAATGAACGCCATAATTCCTCTCCTGAGGTGATGGCCTCACTTGCGCTGCTTGAGCAGCCTGGAACACTGGTGATTACCGGCGGGCAGCAAAGCGGCCTGTTCACAGGACCGCTCTTTGTTGTCTATAAGGCCATGACAACGATACTGGCGGCTAAAGAAGCATCAGCTCAGCTTGGGCGGCCTATCGTTCCGCTATTCTGGATCGCCGGAGAGGATCATGACTGGGATGAGGTGAATCATACCTATGTTTTGAACCGGACGGGTGAGATTGCCAAAATCAAGCTGGACAAACCTGAAGGGCCGCGCGCTTCAGTCAGCGGAATCACGGTAGAGGAGCAGAGCTGGCAGCAGGTTACTGAACTGCTGGAAGGCATGCTGCAGGAAAGTGAATTTAAACCGCAAATCATGGAGTTTATCCGTACCTCTTCAGATGCAGCATGCAGCATGAGTGATGCTTTTGCTAAGCTAATAGGTTCTTTGTTCGGCAAATTCGGCCTTATTCTGCTTGACTCTGCCGATCCGTCGCTGCGCGGGCTGGAGCGTCCATTCTTCAGGGCACTGATTGAACGGAATGACGAGCTGGAAGCGGCATATAAGGAAACAGCTGCAAATATTATTGCTGCAGGTTATGAATTACAGGCGGATGTGACGCCGGGCAATGCCAATCTCTTCTATATACATGAAGGTGCGCGGCTTCTGCTGCATAAATCGGAAGGAAGGTTCAGTGACCGTAAAGGAGAGGTCTCCTTTTCACGGGAGGAGCTGCTGATGATCCTGGATGAGCATCCGGAACGGTTCAGCAACAATGTACTGACCCGCCCGCTGATGCAGGACTATATCCTGCCGGTTCTGGCAACCGTACTCGGACAAGGGGAAATGGCATACTGGGCGATTCCGCGCGAAGCCTTTCATGTGATTGGCGGACAAATGCCGCTGATTCTGCCGCGTATGTCCTTTACGGTAATAGAAGGGACGCTTCACAAACACATGGATAAATACGGGCTCTCCTTCACGGATGTCCGCGCCGGTCTTGAGGGAAAACGCAAGGAGTGGCTGGCGGCCCAGGATGAACTGGAGCTTGGACGGCGGTTCGAGGAGACCAAAGAAGCCTTCTCCGCAATGTATGAGCCGCTGATCGAACAGCTCGGCAACATTCAGGCCGGACTGCTCAAACTCGGCAACAACAATAAAGAGAAAATTCTCGATCAGATAGCCTTTCTGCAAGGAAAAGCCATGGATGCCATGGAAAAGCAGAACGAAGCAGCGCTCCGCCAGTGGGAACGGATTGAGCTGTCGCTCATGCCTGCAGGTAAGCTTCAGGAGAGAGTGTACAATATTATGTATTACTTGAACCGGTATGGCCTCTCCTGGCTGGATGAGCTGATGACAATGCCGACGGATTACAGCGGAACGCACCGGATTATTTATATGTAGGTGCATGGCGGGGTAGCGAGTATTTATGCTAGTGTGAGTAAAATCAATGCATCCTAGAATTAACTAAAGCTTGAGATAAGAAAGGAACAATGGAGGGGAATTTTGGAACTGTAGGAGCGTAGCGTCCGCCTAAAAGCTTTCCACAGGAAAGCTAGCTTCGAAAGCATAAGCAGTCTGCGGATTTCTACCTTTATAAAGGTTAAATTGAGAAATCTGCAGACAACAGTGGCCGGAAGTCCAAATATTCTATGAGTTGTGACTAATTCGTTCTCCATAGCTTTAGGCTTATTCTTCAATGCAAAACTATTAGGAGGTTTTCAAATGAGTCCATTGTCGAAAGAAAATAGTATTGTTGCAGATATGTCGCTAGCACCCGAGGGGCATCTCAAAATCGACTGGGTCCGCCAGCATATGCCGGTGCTGAACCGCATTCGTGAGCAGTTTGAAGCTGAGCAGCCGTTTAAGGGGCTGAAGGTGTCGATTACACTGCATCTGGAGGCGAAAACGGCCTATCTGGCTAAGGTAGTGCAAGCAGGAGGCGCAGAAGTTACGATTACCGGCTCCAATCCGCTCTCGACACAGGACGATGTCTGTGCGGCGCTTGTCGAAGACGGGATTACAGTATTCGCCAAATACAATCCTTCTCCGGAAGAGTTCAAGGCGCTGAACATTAAGGCGCTGGAGAGCAAGCCTGACCTGATTATTGATGATGGCGGGGATTTTGCAACCCTGCTGCATTCGGAGCGGCCCGATCTGATGGAGAATATCCGCGGCGGGGCAGAAGAGACAACGACCGGAATTATCCGGCTCAAAGCCTTGCAGAAGCAAGGCATCCTGAAGTTCCCGATGGTAGCAGTCAATGATGCTTACTGCAAGTATCTGTTCGACAACCGTTATGGTACAGGCCAATCAGCCTGGGACGGCATTGTCCGCACAACTAACCTGATTGTAGCCGGTAAAACAGTCGTTGTAGTCGGTTACGGCTGGTGCGGCAAGGGTGTAGCTATGCGGGCCAAAGGCCTAGGCGCGAATGTCATCGTGACCGAAGTCGATGCCATCAAAGCTGTTGAAGCTCACATGGACGGCTTCCATGTAATGCCGATGCTGGAAGCGGCTAAACGCGGAGATTTCTTCGTGACTGTTACGGGCAACCGTTATGTGATCCGCGGTGAACATTACGATGTGATGAAGGACGGAGCCATCCTCTGCAACGCCGGGCATTTTGATGTGGAAGTGAACAAGCCGGAGCTGGCTGAACGTTCGGTTTCCCAGCGGACGGTGCGCAAAAACATTGAAGAATATCAGCTGAAGGACGGCCGCAAGCTCTATCTGCTGGCAGAAGGCAGGCTGGTCAATCTGGGTGCGGCAGACGGCCATCCGGCGGAAATTATGGATACTACCTTTGCACTGCAGGCACTGTCCCTGAAATATGTAAATGACAACTACAAGAATATCGGTGTCAAAGTGGAGAACGTTCCCTATGATCTGGATGAACAGGTGGCACGTTACAAGCTGGAAAGCTTGGGAATTGCCATCGACAGTCTAACCCCGGCACAGATAGATTATCTGGACAGCTGGAATTTGAACGGTTAAGCGGTACAGTTTAAACACTAAAGCCTGGTGCCGAAATTCGGCCCAGGTTATTTTTATGGAGACTTGACAATTAAGAAAAAATTACCTCACGTGTGAAAAAGGTTTTTGATTTTTAATGGCGAATCTATTATGCTTAGGTGGTGTGAAGTGGGGTAAAGTGGGGAATTGGTAACAAGGAGTGGGTAAAACGATGTTTATGGGGGAATTCCAGCATACCATTGACGACAAAGGCCGGATCATTATCCCGGCTAAGTTCCGTGAATTGCTCGGAACCTCTTTCGTTGCGACCCGCGGCCTTGACTCCTGCCTGTTTGTTTATCCCATGGAAGAATGGGGAATCATGGAGCAAAAGCTCAAAAGCCTTTCACTGATGAAATCGGATGCCCGTGCATTCAGCCGTTTTTTTTTCTCGGGGGCGACCGAATGCGTTTGGGACAAGCAGGGCAGGGTAAATCTGCCGGGAAATTTGCGGCAATATGCCAAGCTGGACAAGGACTGTGTTATTCTGGGCGTTTCGAACCGGGTGGAGATCTGGAACAAGGAGCTATGGGAGCAGTACTTCGAACAGTCAGAGGAATCGTTCAACGAGATTGCCGAAAAATTGGTTGATTTCAATTTTGATCTATAAAACATACACAATTCGAATACTGCCCTGGAGGGATGCAGCTTGTTTCACCACATCACGGTGCTTAAAGAAGAAGCGACAGAAGGGCTGCACATCAAGAAGGACGGCATTTATGTCGACTGTACACTTGGAGGAGCGGGACACAGTTCTCTTATTGCGTCCAAGCTTAGCGGCAGCGGCCGGCTGATCTGTCTGGATCAGGATAATTGGGCCCTGGAGAATGCCAGAGAGCGCCTGGCTGAATACGGAGAGAAGGTGGTTCTGGTTAAGACCAACTTCCGCGACCTGGAACAGGTCCTGAAGAATCTTCCGTTTGTTCCGCAAAAAGACGGTGTACCCCAGGTAGACGGCATACTGTTTGATCTTGGCGTATCTTCACCCCAGTTTGATGAAGGGGAGCGGGGGTTCAGCTATAATCACGATGCCCCGCTTGATATGCGGATGGATCAGTCCGCGGACTTGACCGCAGCCGAAATAGTTAACACATGGCCCGAGCAGGAAATCGCCCGAGTGCTTTTCCAATATGGAGAAGAGAAGTTCTCACGGCGGATTGCCCGGAAAATTGTGGAGAGGCGTGAGGAACGGCCGGTAGAAAGTACCGGAGAGTTGGCCGAGCTGATCAAGGAGGGCATTCCTGCAGCCGCGCGTAGAACGGGAGGACATCCTGCGAAACGCAGTTTTCAAGGGCTTAGGATTGCGGTTAATGATGAGCTGGGAGCGTTTGAAGAAGGGCTGCATGGAGCTGTACGCTGTCTGGCGCCGGAAGGAAGAGTGTCAGTCATTACTTTTCACTCGCTGGAGGACCGGATTTGCAAGCAGATTTTCAGCAGCTATTTGAGCAGATGTACTTGTCCGCCTGACTTTCCATTTTGCGTTTGCGGCGCTGAAGGCACGCTCAAGTTAATAAACCGTAAGCCGCTGATTCCTTCTGAGGAAGAACTTGAGCTTAACCCGCGCGCCCGTTCAGCGAAATTGCGCGTTGCAGAGAAATTGTAAAATACGACGATAAAGGAGAGTCAGAGATGGCCTATACCCGCGGCAATTTAGCAGTCGAGCCCAAGAGAAAACAAGAGGTAAACCCGCTTTACCGCGAGAAGACGAAAGTTGTCACCAGACGGATGGTGCTGCCGACACAGGAGAAGCTTTTGTATATGCTGACACTGGGAGCATTTGTGCTGGTAGCTGTCGCCCTGATTTGGCGTTACGTCCATATTTATGATTTGAACATGCAGGCTCAGAAGCTGGACAGCAAGATCGCTGAAACTCAAAAGCAAATTGCCACTTATCAAATGGAGAAGCAGTCATTAGAGCAGCTGGTGGCCGCGAAAGCTGAAAAGCTGGGCTATATTCAGCCTCCTGAAGATTCTACAATCTATGTATCTGCTAAAGGTACGGCATCTGACGGAAACGACAATTAGCGGCTGACAGCAGCTGCAATAATAGAGTTTGTGAGGTTTCCTTATGGTAAAGAGAATTAAACTTCGCACGCTGTTTATAGGAGGGTGTATTACCCTCTTTTTTCTTGTGTTAGTTGCCCGGTTTGCCAAGCAGCCCGTGAAGACCCTTAATCACTTCTTCACCGAGCCCCTGCTCAGCTATGACCTCAGGGTTCACAACAACCGTATAAGCCGGAACATCGCTGGCCAGAACACTGCCGTTGCGGTCTTCGATCGTCCCACGCTTAGCTTTGATGACTGAGGTATGCGCCCATTGGGCAATTGCCTTTTCATGCCAGAAATCGTTCTGCAGCACCTGAATCCAGAAAACCCGGGCAACTAAAACAAGAAAAAAGAGGGTAATACACCCTCCTATAAACAGCGTGCGAAGTTTAATTCTCTTTACCGCGAGAAGACGAAAGTTGTCACCAGACGGATGGTGCTGCCGACACAGGAGAAGCTTTTGTATATGCTGACACTGGGAGCATTTGTGCTGGTAGCTGTCGCCCTTGATCCGGATCGAACCTGACTTGAAGGTGGCATTGGGATTAAACAGCTTCTCCTGCACCGTACCGGCCAGCGTTACAATTTTAAAAGTAGAACCCGGCTCATAGATCGATATTATTGCATGATTCAGAAAATCCCCCTGATCTGTTGTCTTCCAG
>CAKMKL010000403.1 GCA_927443375.1 uncultured Paenibacillus sp.
ATGCTGCGGATCGTGAGCGCATATTTATCAAGTCCCGGGATACCGAATGTTTCAGGCTCGCCCCCGAGAGCAATTACGAGATAATCGTAAGACAGCGTGCCGTCTTCAAGGATGACTTTTTTCTGTTGGGTACGGATTTCCTGCACGGAAGATTTCACGAGGTCAATCTTAAATTCGTCTATCAATTTGGAAATAGATACACGTGTATGTTCAATGCTGTCCGTTCCCGCAGCTGGCATATGCAGATGGGTGGTGAAATAATGATATTCATGGCGGTTTACCAGCGTCACATCTGCTTCATTATAGTTCAAAGCTTTCTGCAGCCGCTGGGCGGTCAAAATACCTCCATATCCCGCGCCTAGGATGACAATTTTGGGAATACTGCTCATGTTCCGGCTCCTTCCAACAGGTAAATCTGTCTATGTGTTATTTTTTGTAAAAAAATTCGGGTTCTTTTGTGAATTTATACACTTAAATTCAGAAGAATTTCCAATAAAACTTAAAGGATTTCTAAAATAACCATATCCATTGTAAACCTTAGTATCGTTTTAATCAAATATAATCATACAAAAAAACGTCACATTTTTCAGTTCATTTAAAGCCTTTGCAGGGCAGTGCCACAATGATTATAATGAGTAAGTACGCTAAGTATGGCATTTTGAAACTATCAACTCGGAGGTGTAATATTACGTGACACTAGAGCAATCCGGCGTTCCTATGAGCGACCTCTTAATTATAGGCGGCGGTCCTGCCGGCATGTTTGCTGCCTTCTACGGCGGCATGCGCCAGGCGTCGGTAACCCTTATTGAAAGCATGCCCCAGCTGGGCGGGCAGCTCGCTGCCCTTTATCCTGAAAAATATATTTATGATGTGGCTGGTTTCCCGAAAATCACCGCACAGGAGCTGGTAGACAACCTGTCCCGGCAAATGGAGCTGTTCCAGTCCAATATCTGCCTCGAGGAGAAGGTGGTGTCAGTCGAGAAGCGTGATGAACGCCATTTCGTTACGACTACCGATAAAGCAGAATACCATAGCAAGGCGGTTATCATCACTGCCGGTGTGGGTGCTTTTGAACCCCGGCGTCTGGAGCTTCCGGAAGCGCAGCGGTTTGAGAAAGCCAATCTGCATTACTTTGTAAGCGATTTGAATGCCTTCAAGGGCAAGAAGGTGCTGATCAGCGGCGGCGGAGACTCCGCAGTCGACTGGGCACTCATGCTTGAACCGATCGCGGAGCAGGTCACGCTGATTCACCGCCGCGATAAGTTCCGCGCTCATGAACACAGTGTGGAGAATCTTATGGCCTCCAAGGTAAATGTGATTACCCCTTCGGAGATCACTGAACTGCACGGAGAAGAATTCATAACCAAGGTTACCCTGTCCCATATCAAAACCAAGGAAACACAGGAGATCGAAGTAGACAGTGTCATTGTCAATTTCGGCTTCGTATCTTCACTTGGTCCGATAGCCGAGTGGGGCATTGAAATTGAGAGCAACTCAATCGTGGTAGACTCACGTATGGAGACGAACATTCCCGGGATCTTTGCCGCGGGCGATATTACTACTTACCCTGGCAAGCTGAAGCTGATTGCAGTCGGATTCGGAGAAGCGCCTACAGCGGTTAACAATGCTAAGGTATACCTTGATCCGGATGCCAAGCTATCCCCGGGGCACAGCAGTAATCTCAAGCTCTAGACGCCTAATCCACAAATAAAAGGGTATCCTTTCAGGTTGATTCCACTCCAACTTGAAAAGATACCCTATTTTGTGCCGCTTGCGGTTTTGACTAAGCTGCTGCAAAAATGAAGCTATTTGTTTTAATGTAGAACCGCATGTACTGGAGAGTGTAAGTTCCGTTTGCGAATTTCAGCGAGCAAAAGAGCGATGAAATCATGCTCTAATTGGAGCTCTATCGCTCTTTGATAAGAGTCCAACAGCATCTCATCCGACAATTCAACCATAACGTTCACCTACCTTTCCTTTATTTGGATCTGAATCTATCATAGCAAACTATCAATTTTCGAACAAGTGTTCTTAATATCCACAAGGTTCTGTGGAAATCCTGTGCATAATATGTTAATAAGGGTTACAAAGGCAATAACTCCGCAGTGGAATATGGGGATAATAGTTATGCACAGGAGCTTTCCAAGCTGTTAGGCGTAAAAAATATTTTGGAATGTTCATAATATAGAAATTAATACCACATATTACCTCAGAAAATGCACAACCAAACGCAATTCTATCTTATTATTATCTTTATCGTCAATTCTTAAAAATTAATTAGTTACTTAGGTCTTGTATTCACTTCGAGGATCCAAATTTTTCCTCTCTGATCAACAGCGTAGTCGAAACCGAGCTCACCGATACCCGGAAAGTGTCTTTCCAGCAGTTCAATACAGACATGCGTCAGACGGCGCATTTCCGCTTTCTTAGCCGAAGTGCTGATCCGCGGCAGCGATCTTCGCAGACCATGCCGGCAGCTCATCATTGTACCGCCTTTGCATAGATTCGTTACAAACAGACCCGGCCGCGCTAATCTCCCCACCATAGAACGGAATTCCCAATGCGTGCCGTTCTTCACAACCTTCACTCTGTAATCAATGGGACGGCCGGCAATCCGGGCAAGCGAAATCCCCTGCTGAATCATATACCGCCGTCTAACCTTTACTCTGTCGAGCGCATGTTTCATTGATGTGAAATCACGATATACACGGGTTCTATGCATATAAGTGAAACCATATCCCCGGCGGTCCCGGAATACCTTAATGACTCCATATCCCCCGCCGCCTACAATCGGCTTAATCACTACGTTTCCGTATCTTCCCAGCATAGCTGACAGTCCTGCAGCACTATATTCCTTCGTTCGTGGAATGTAACCGGCAACCCGTGCATCGCTAAGCAGCGCCTCGGTTTTCAACCACTTGCTGGCCAGTTCTCTTCCTGCCATGTTCCCCTCTCCTTTCGCAATCCCAGCCTACCCTATAGATTACTCAGAAAAGGTCCCGCCCTCCTGTATGATTGTCCGTGTAAACAGCTCCTCACTGCAAAAAAGGGCATATGGCAGCGGGGCCGTATGTCCTGGGGTCTAATCACCCGGATTTCTGCGGGGATTGCGGAAACTGTTGATTTTTCTGCGGTGCCTTCGACGATCCTCGGCAATTACTGCCCGTTGTCGAATTTCCCGCACTGGAAAAATCTTAAAATTCATTGTATTATAACCGTGTGAGGGGGCTTCCTAATGGCACAATTCTTCGAGGTTTTGTATTGGTTCGCAATGATCGGCATGTCTGTTGTCTTGGCAGGTACCACAATTCTTGTCTGTGCGCTCGGATTCAAGTTTATTAAGGACCGCCGCAGAATCCTCGGTGCAAGCTGCATTGCCTTTTCCCTGGGTGCCGCTGCCCTGATCGTGTTTATGATTAACTTCAAATTCATCGTTCCTGCCTGATTGCCTGCTGTGAGGAATACTATACTCTATGAAAAAAAAGAGCAAACAGCTTGTGCACATCATCTGGTTGATCCGCTGAAATTCTTTTTTCTTCTATAGTAAGTGTAGTGAGGACGCTCTAAAATCATAAAAAAAAAGAAACCTTTCTTTTTGTAAATGGAAGTGCAACTAACCATTTCAAAAAAGTGGTTTCTTTTGTTTAATCCGGCTAATCAACTCTTCGAAATACGGCTTCAGGCCCGGTGCCTGTCCCAGCTGATTCAACCCCCACTCCGCAAACTTCAACGAAGAGTCCAAATCTCCGACGAATTCATGGGTTCTGGCAATAATAAGCGCAAGACGCAAATTCTGCGGAGCCCCCATGCTTATTTGCTGTTTGCCCCTTTCAGCCTTTAATTGTTCCAAGGTTATGGACAGAATAGGATCAGGAAAACCCCTGAATTGTTCAAAATATTCCAGACCACGCACTTTGAATACCTTGTACATTCTATTAATCGTCCTAATGGCGTCGGCTTTACTTTTCCCGTATTCAAACCAGCGGGCTTGGGTCTGTATGGGACCAAATATTTTCTGAGTCCAGGGGATTCCGGCTTCTATTCGCTTTCTAAATTCACAGTCGTAGACGGTCAGGTTATGGATGTCCGCTTTTCCATTCAATCCGATGGGCAAGAAATCCAAATGCATCCCCAGCTCCATGATACACGATCCACCGTACCGGTTTCCTTGTATAACCAAGGTGTAGATAAAATGCTCATCCGAATTCTTGCGGAAGTGGTGGTCCGAACCCATGAATCCCAGCTGATTCAACTGCGGCTTCCGATGTAACTGCAGTAGTTTTCTAAACTCCGTTGTAAGCATGCTGTAATTCCCCCGCCTATTTTCCGGCTGCTTATTTCGTTGAAGCTTATCGTTACCTTATGTATTCGTTCAGTTCGGCTTCCCGTTTTTTCAGATGAAGATAACGCTCCGCCCGCTCAAAGATCTGCAAGTACAGAAACATAAGGGTCAAAATACGCTCCGAATCACCATCGGCCAGCATTTTTTCCATAATCACTATCTTATCCCTGAAATAACTCGTATCTACAAGCTGGCCATAGTCCGCAATAGCCTGCTTAAATACCACCAGCTGCCCGGGAATTTCTGTGTAGATTTCAGCAAAAAATTCTGCTTCGATATCATACCGGTTCGTTTGCTTCGACCATATGTAATTCCACTTTTCCGTAAACCACAGATGAAACGGGTCGATTAGCGGATACAAAGGCTCATAGAAGGTGAGCTCGTCCCGCAATTTAACCAGCTCTTTCCGGGCAATTCTTCGTCTTATGTATTTAATCATGTACACTCCTCCTGAGTGATGGTGCAAGTCTGCATTTTTCACACCTTAAAAAGGATTTCATCGATGGTCTTATTTTTGTTAAACGGGCCACTGTATTGGGAACCTCTTCACTAATATAAAAAAACCTCTTGAAAAGTGCAGTACATCATACACCATTCAAGAGGTTCAAAACGGTTACCTAACCGACATTAGCACGGTTCAGCGCTCGGCTGACCCGCATCTTCCTTCGTACGGAACGATGAACCACAACCGCATGTAGCGGTAGCATTCGGATTATTAATGGTGAAGCCTCCGGTCATGCCTGATTCCTCGAAATCGATCGTAAGGCCGTCCAGGTAACGGACATCATCCTTGCTTACGACGACTTTGAGGCCTTCAATATCCATATATACATCCTGATCGGTTTCGTTGTCGTCAAATCCCATAGCGTAAGAGAACCCGCTGCAGCCGCCCGGAGTTACGCCAAGGCGAAGGAACATATTCGGTACTTCCTGTTCAGCCAGCATCGTCTTGAGTTGTCCCGCTGCCGTTTCACTGATTGTAATCATGTTCTCTAGCCTCCTTAAAAATGCTCCATATAAAGCTAAGTATACTCCACTATTCCCCTTCCCTCAAGTCATAACTGTGCCACCGCAGAGCTGGGGCTGAACAGAATATGCGAACTTTCTCCACTGGTTGCTCACCCTTGGAGAGAGGTTTATAATAGGGAAAGCGATGCGCTGTAAAATTCGGAAATTTGTCACGAGGCTGTGGTCGCCTCTATTTTTATGCTTAATAGCACCGGCTAGGGTATTCCGGTATTAATTCTGCGGGTGCTTTCGCCTCGCCAACCTTCAGGAGGAAATCATATGTCTACACTTATAACACCACACACAGATGCCAGAATGGCGGGCATTATTGAGAAAGTTCGCGGCGGAGAACGATTAAATTTGGAAGATGGCGTTTATTTATATGAAAGTGATGATTTGCTCACGATCGGCCAGCTTGCGAACGAGGTCAATCTGCGCAAAAACGGCAATAAGGTCTATTTTATAGAAAATATGAGTCTATACTTCACCAATGTTTGCGAATCCCGCTGCGCATTCTGCAATTTCCGCAAAGATGACGGCGAAGAAGGCGCATACACCCTTTCCGGTCAGGAAATGGTGCAATATGTCGAACAGCATATTCATCCCGGGGTACGCGAGTTCCATATTGTCGGAGGCCACAATGATAAGGTGCCCTTCCAGTATTACGTTGATTCACTCAAAGCGCTGAATGAACGTTTTCCTGAGGTAACCCTCAAAGCCTACACGGCAGCAGAAATTGATTTCTTCACCCGTATCAGCGGACTCAGCATCCGCGAAGTCCTGGAAGAGCTGCGGGCAGCCGGGCTTAAATCGCTGACAGGCGGCGGCGCGGAAATTCTGTCCGATCAGTACCGTAAAAAAATGCGGGTGGATAAAGCAAATGTAGAGGAATATCTTCAGGTTCACCGGACGGCACATCAACTCGGCATGAAGACCCACACCACCATGCTGTATGGTTCGATTGAATCCCGCGAAGACCGGATCCGCCATATGCTGCAGATCCGCGAGCTGCAGGATGAGACGAACGGCTTCATGGTGTTCATCCCGCTGTCCATGCAGCCTAAGAACCGGAATGCCGGAATTATGCGCCGCAACTCGGCGTATGAGGATCTTAAGACCATTGCGGTCAGCCGGTTAATGCTGGACAATTTTGACCACATCAAAGCCTACTTCATTAATATTGGCGTGCAGCTGACTCAGGTCGCCCTTAGCTTCGGGGCATCCGATGTGCACGGAACGATTCTGAAGGAACGGATTAGTCATGCGGCAGGAGCCTTGACTCCTGAAGGCATTACCCGCGAAGAACTGATCTGGCTCGTGAAAGGCGCCGGACGCATTCCGGTGGAACGGGACACCTTCTATAACGAGATCAAGGTTTACGAATAGCGCCAGCAATGATCCATAATTGAAAGGAAGATCGGTCCGCATGAGAACATTACTCGTCCTAGGCGGCGGCTACGGCGGCCTTGCCCTGATCCAGGAATTACTCGACCACCATCTCCCGCACGATGTTGAGATCGTCTTGATTGACCGGATGCCCTATCAGGGAATCAAGACTGAATATTACGCCCTTGCCGCAGGCACGGTGAATGACTATCATCTGCGCATCCAGTTTCCGGTTCACCCGCGTTTAACTGTACGCTACGGCGAGGTCGGTTCCATTGATCTGGACAGCAGGATCGTCATCCTGGAATCCGGTGAGCCGGTTTCCTATGATATCCTGGCGATTGCTTTGGGCTGCACGGATAATTATCACGGAATCCCTGGAGCGGAGGAATATACCTGCAGTATCCAGAGCTTCTCCGGCACCCGGGAAACCTACCGCCGGCTGAACAATATTAAGCCTTACGGAACAGTCAATATCGTGGGCGGGGGCCTCAGCGGAGTAGAGATGGCCGCAGAGCTGCGCGAAAGCCGTCCGGACCTCAATATCTCGATCCTCGACCGGGGAGAACGTGTCTTATCGGCTTTTCCGGCCAAGCTGTCGCAGTACGTAGAGGAATGGTTCAGTGAACATCAGGTACAGACGCTGGGACGTGTCTCGGTTTCCCATGTCGAAAAGGATGCCATTTTTAACGGCACCCAGGAAATTCCTGCCGATGTAACAGTATGGACAGCGGGTATCCAGCCCGTGAAAGTTGTGCAGCAGCTGGAGCTGTCCAAAGACCGCGGCGGACGGATTATTGTCGGACCGCATTATAATGTAGCCGACTATCCGGAAGTATACGTGATCGGGGACTGTGCCAGCCTGCCCTTTGCACCAAGCGCACAAGCCGCCGGTGCCCAAGGTGAACAGGTTGCACAGGTCTTGCAGGCGCTATGGCGTGGTGATACTCCGAAGCTGGGCAGGATCAAGCTGAAGGGAACCCTTGGCTCGCTCGGCAAAAATGCCGGTTTCGGCCTGATGGGGCGCCGGTCAGTAATGGGGCGTGTTCCCCGCCTGCTCAAAAGCGGTGTGCTCTGGATGTCCAAGCGGCATTTCGGTTAATTAGACTTTCTCAGGACTAGTCCAATTCGAGGCTGTCCCAAGCCTCCTGCTCTTTGATGGCCGTCTCGATGGCTTCCTCCAGCTCTGCCGGAGAGTCCGCCTCGATGATTTCGCCGTCGACCATGGCGAACGGTCTCAGGTAACATTCGCCGCAGTTATTCAGGCAACCATATTCAATAACATCATATTCGGGATTCAACTCCAGCTTGTCTTTAAGCGCCTGGGTCCCGTGTCCGATATTGCTGGCACAAAATTCAATAATTGGTCTCATGTTGTTCTCCTTATTCTGCCCTAACCATTTTATTTTTTAACTTTTTGTACTATAATGAACATACGAAAGGAGTGATTGAGAAATGAGTGAGAATGCACAAAGCACCACCATGTATGATGAGGTTCTGGAAGTGCTCGATAAACTTCGTCCGTTCCTGCAGCGCGATGGCGGTGACGTGGAACTGATTGATGTGGAAGACGGCATTGTTAAGCTGAAGCTTATGGGTGCCTGCGGCAGCTGCCCAAGCTCCACGATCACGCTGAAAGCCGGGATCGAACGTGCCCTACTTGAAGAAGTAGAAGGCGTAGAAGAAGTTGTTCAAGTATTCTAATCCCGTTTTATACGTCCCGGCCTCTCTTATCAGAGAGCCGGGATTTTTTATATTATAGAGGATTTCTCCTGGAGCCACAACCCGGAGCAGCTTTCTGATATATTAAAAAAAGACGTCCCAAGCAGTCATTGGCATGACTTGGGACGTCTTTTCATTGTTCATGCAGCCGAGTAAGGCGTTGCTTAAAATGCCGGGATGATCGAACCTTGGTATTTCTCTTCGATGAAGGCTTTGGCTTCAGCAGAGTTCAGTGCTGCAGCAAGCTTCTGGATCGCATCGGAATCTTTATTGTCCGGACGTGCCACCAGAATGTTGGCGTAAGGAGAATCTGTACCTTCGATGAACAGGGCATCCTTAGTTGGCACAAGACCTGCTTCGAGCGCGAAGTTGGTGTTGATCAGGGCCAGGTCAACTTCATCCAGCTGGCGCGGCAGCATAGCTGCATCCAGTTCGATGATGTCCAGGTTCTTTTTATTTTCAGTAATATCAGCTTTTGTGGATGTGATGTTGGTGTCGTCCTTCAGGGTGATCAGGCCATTTTTGGCCAGCAGGATCAAAGCGCGTCCGCCGTTGGTTGCATCGTTTGGAATCGCTACTTTTGCACCATCAGCCAGCTCGTCGATCGATTTGATCTTTTTGGAATAGGCGCCGAATGGCTCTATGTGTACAGGTGTTACAGCTACCAGATCCGTACCGTTCTTGCTGTTCTGGTCATCCAGGTAAGGCTGGTGCTGGAAGAAGTTCGCATCCAGTGCTTTCTCGGCCAGCTGTGTATTCGGCAGGATATAATCCGTGAATTCTTTGATTTCCAGTTTAATGCCTTGTGCTTCAAGCAGCGGAGCGATAGCCTTCAGAATTTCTGCATGCGGTACAGGAGACGCACCGACAACAAGTGTTACCGGCTCTGCTGCAGGTTCAGTAGTAGGTTCTGCGGAAGCATCTGCTGCCGGTGCATTCGTTGCCGCAGAGTTCGCTGCATTATTGGCATTGTTATTGTTGCCGCAAGCTGCCAGCACGAGTACTAAGGTCAAGCTAAAAAACGTCAAAAGTACTTTTTTCATCTGTAAATCCCCCTCTAGTATGTGTGTATGAATAAGGCTATATCTGGAAGTACCTTATTTCCGGGTAAAATATTGGACCAGCCGGTCACCGGCCATCTGCAGCAGCTGCACTAGTATAACCATCAGCACTACAGAGATAATCATAACTTCTTTCTCATACCGGTAGTAGCCGTAACGGATTGCCAGGTCACCAAGACCGCCGCCGCCGATCATCCCCGACATGGCTGTATAGGAGACGAGGGTTACGAGTGTAATCGTCACGCCGGCTAGTAAACCCGGACGGGCCTCCGGTAAAAGCACGCGCAGCACAATCTGCCCCGTAGAGGCTCCCATGCCTTGTGCCGCTTCAATTACCCCCCGGTCAACCTCACGCAGTGCCGTCTCCACCAGTCTGGCAAAAAACGGAGCCGCACCGATGACCAGTGCCGGAATCGTTCCCAGTACACCAATCGAGGTGCCCATTATCGTCTTGCTCAGCGGAATCAGAGCCACCATCAGAATCAGGAATGGAACGGACCGCAGGATATTAACGAGCAGCGATAATACCGAGTAAACAACTCTGATAATATTGTTTTTCGACTTCCCCCATAAATATAACACAATTCCGAGTGGTAAACCAAGAATAATTGTAAATATTCCGGAATAGGCTAACATTTTTAGTGTGGCTATGGATGCATCCAGCATTTCTTCCCAATTAATATCATTAAAATTCAGGCCGCCCATTACGAAATCACCTCCACATCAAGACCTTGTGCCGTAAGCTCCGCCAGGGTATCATTAATCGCTTCAAGCGATCCTTCGAAGCGGACAATCAGCTGGCCGTAAGGGACATCTTTAATGGTCGAGATCGTACCCTGAAGAATCGCAAAGCTGACGCCTGTGCCGCGCACAACGTGGGATAACGTGGATTCGTAGGTTTTTTGTCCGAGAAAAGTGATCTTGACCGCTTTGGTGTTTTCTCCGTTTACTGCCTCTATAGCAGCTCTTAACGGACCGTCCTGCTGGGTTTCACTGCGGATAAAGTCCTTGGTCACCTCATGCTTCGGCTTCAGGAACACCTCTGCCACCTCGCCCTGTTCCACAATTCCTCCGCCATGTATAACGGCTACCCGGTCGCAGATACTCTGAATGACATGCATCTCGTGGGTAATCAGCACAATAGTCAGATCAAACTTGCGGTTAATATCGAGCAGCAGCCGCAGAATGGAGTCCGTTGTCTGCGGATCCAGCGCCGAGGTCGCTTCATCGCAGAGCAGCACATCCGGGTCACTGGCCAGTGCACGGGCCACGCCAACCCGCTGTTTTTGTCCGCCTGAGAGCTGGGCCGGATATTTATTCCGGTGCTGCTCAAGGCCGACCAGAACCAGCAGATCCTTGACCTTGCGTTCAATGTCCGCTTTCGGCGTGCCGGCCAGACGCAGCGGAAAAGCGATATTGTCATATACTGTAGCGGAAGACAGCAGATTAAAGTGCTGAAAAATCATCCCGATCTTGCGCCGCTTCTCCTGCAGCTGGCCCTGGCTGAGGCTCGTCAGCTCGACGCCATCCACCCAAACCTCACCCTTCGTCGGGCGCTCCAGCAGATTGATACAGCGGATCAGCGTACTTTTTCCTGCACCGGAATGACCGATTACGCCGAATATCTCCCCTTTTTGAATGGACAGATTTAGGCCGGAGAGCGCTGTAGCAGCCTTATTGCCTTTTCCGTATACCTTAGTCAACTCTTTTAACTCTATCAATTTCTGTCGTTCCCCCTTAATGCATATTTCCATGTATCAAAAAAGCCCCTTACGATCGGTTGCAGATCGCAAGAGGCCCTGTGCGTTTTAGTAACAATGCCTTCTCATCTGCCAACGGCAATTACCCGCGCCATTGTAGGAATTAGCACCATGACACTTGTACGCAGTAAGGTTTCTTTACTGGTTACAAATCGGTTGCCGGGCTTCATCGGGCCTATCCCTCCGCCGCTCTCGATAAGATTATGATATGAAATTAGTGCCGTATAGTTATCTTAGAATGTAAGAGTATAATGCAAGCCTAAGTATAGTGAGTTTCAGGTTTTTTGTCAAAGGAAGATTTTTACGCTTTAACGTGAGTCTGTCCTCACACCCGCTTTTGGCTAGAGGCGTTCTTATGCCACTGCTCATTGCTGTAGCGGAAGGCGGCACATAAAGATTTGCAGACCATCTCCAAACCCTGCTTCAAATCCTCCAGATGACCGTCCAGATCCTCAAGCTGAATTTTGTCGTGCAGCCCCTGATGCCTCTGCCAAAGATCATCCTGCATTTCGGCATTCATATAATGGATTTCTGCATTACGGCGTTTGCGCAAATTCTGCAGCGGCTCCCGGTAAGAGTTCTTAATACTCTCCAGTTCATCCGCCAGCGGAGTATGCTCTTTGAGCAGCTGGAACTGCCGCAATACCGTGAAATAGGAGAAGTGGGCTTTAGTCTGGCTTGTATTCAGATTATACAGGCTGTTCAGCACCGTCCCCAGCTTGTCCAGCAGCGAGAAGACACGGATAAACCCGTTTTTATAAAAGTAAACATAACGGGCATATTCGCCCTGCTCCGTTACCGACATATCATCCATATACCCGGCAACCACCGATTTACGGTAAAAGGCGGCCGCGAACCAGCTCTGCTCCAGTTCATCCAGTGAGGAGATCAGCCCGCGTGTCCAGACTTCCAGCTTACGGTATTCATGGTTGCGGTCTTCATGTGCGTTCATCTCCTTGCGCAGCATGGATGCCACCTTGGCCATGTTATCCATCGCATCAGCGAGCACGCCGCTGTTCTGGCGCGGAGGTTCTCCCAGTAATACCCGCAGCATGTCTTGTCCCCCTCAAATTAAAGAAAAGTGTATTCTATCCCTGCCGGAAATAGCTGCTCCAATTGCGGTCCACCAAATCCAGCGTACTCCTGCATGGCGACTGCTCTTCATCATCACCAGACTTCAAACGTGCATCGATCACAATTGGCAGCTTGTAGCCGATGTGGTGCTGCTTGACTTCGGCTTCTGCGTAGATATCGTCGGCCGGATTGAACCGGTTGAACACTGTCCAGAGAAAAGAGGTTTGTGTACGGACTGCCTCAGCAGCGTGATCCACCATAATCACCAGCGGCCAGGCTGTATTGCGTTCGCGCAGCGCAGTGTTCAGCCGGACCGGGAGTTCTGGGTCTTCTTCATAGGATGCACCGGAAACGATTAAACATCCGCCGCAATACGGAATGGCCTCTGTAATTCCTGGCAGCAGGCCTTCCGTGTAAGTACGGGGAAGCTCCCGCACCGCATGTCCGATCCCTATAATCACAGCTTGACTGTCCGGGCCAGGTGCACGTTCAGCTGATTCCGGCCTCACTCGCGCTGTGCTTCCAAACACATGCAGATCGGTGCCCGGGTTGAACCGTTCCAGCACAGTTTCCATTAATTTAGGGAAATCGGAAAAAGCGGCCGGCTCGCTCGTCAGCAGCAGGAACCTGCAAACAGACAGCTGCCGCTCCCCCAAAATGCGGAAAGCAGTACCCAGAGCATCCTGCGGTGAACTATCCTGTACAACCGCGGCAGCCACTCCATCCGGACCAGATTCAGAATAAGTCCAGAACGCATGTACCGACGGCATAGCCAAATGATGGACAGGGGATAGCACCTGCTGGAGAAAATCCACTAAATAGTAATTCTCTTCACGCGGAGTGACGGCAATCGTCGCGGGGTAAATCGCATCCTTGCGGTGCCACATCCGCTGCACATGCATTACGGGGGCAGTAGGCTGCGGGAAATTATACTTATCATGATCAGCAAAAGCGCCCACCTGACTCTGCCCGTACGCAGAGACCAGTCCGCGGAGCGCAAATTCCGCTTCAGCCGGGATTGAGTGTCCGCCGAGCGGATCTTTGACCATGGGCATTTTTCCGCCCAGGACAATCGACGCGAATACCAGATCTGGCAGCCATGCCGGTCCGGGTGCGCTTGCTGCAGCAATCAGCGCCGGGGGGCCTCCGATAAATACGGACACCGGCAGCGCCTCACCCTGTGTCTCGGCCTCCTGATGATGCAGCCCCGCTTCTTTATGCTTTTGCCAGTGAATCCCCGCCGTACTGTCATCAATGATTTGGATCCGGTGCATACCGAGGTTATGCTTCTGCGGATTACTTAAGCTTTCGGTGTAGACAAGCGGAAGGGTAATATAAGGCCCTCCCGCTTCCTGCCAGCTTGTTACACGCGGCAGCTCACGCAGCGGATCGGAAGTACGGCATACCCCCAGCACCGGAGCCTCACCCTGCGGCACATGTCTAGTCCCCACTTTCAGCAGGTCGAAGATCAGTGCTTTTTCTTTCCACAGGCTGGAGAGTGTAGGCGGAAGCAGCGTTTCAGCTGCACCCATCAGCGCTGTCATTAGCTGTTCCGGACGGCTCCCAAACACTCTCTCGACCCGCTGGGCCGTCCCGAATAAATTAGTCGCTACGGGAAACGGCGTTCCTTTTACATTGGTAAATAACAGTGCCTGCCCTTCCTCCCGCGCCACACGCCGGTGAATCTCCGGAAGCTCCAGATAAGGGTCCACCTGAGTTTCAATTACGGCAAGATCCTTGTCTTTGCGAAGCTGCTCGATCCACTGGCGCAAATTTCCGTATCCCACTATATCGTTCCTCCTCGAACATGGCAGATTACTTTTTCAATTTACTAAGCTGCCACACACGTACACTCATATAGCAAAGTACACCAAACAATCCGGCAATCAGCAGGATGTGGGCCAATGCGGCAAATATGTACAATCTCTCGTTATACAGCGTATGAACTACCGCCGCACCGCTCAATACCTGCAGCAGGCAGAGGGTAACGGCACTCACACCAAGCGCTCTCAGCTCAGTGAGTCGTTTGTATCTCCAGAACGCCAAGTGGCCTAGTACAGCCACCAGAAGAAACAGCAGTGCTGCTGCGATCCGGTGCATAAACACGATGCCCACGCCGCCTGTAAGCTCGGGAACCCATTGCCCGCTACAGAGCGGCCAGCCGGAGCAGCCTCCCTGTGAATCTGTATGGCTGACATAAGCCCCGATATAGACAACGATATAAGAATATAACGCAGTTACCCACGTTAAGTTGCGGAAGCCCCGGCTGACTGCCGGCCCCCGGCTATCCTTTTCTTCCTCTGATTCAAGACTTCGCTTCGTACCCAGAGCCAGCATTAATGCGCTTGCAAACGCAATCAAGGAGAAGCCCATATGCAGCGCCATTACCGCAGCAGACTGGGATTTGATTACCGCAAGCGCTCCCATTCCGCCCTGCACAACGACGAACAGGAGCGTTAACAAGGCATACACCAATAAATCCTTCTGCTTCCTTCCATAACGCCAGAAGGCATAAACGGAGGCCAGCGATAATAGACCCGCCAATCCGCTGAATAGACGGTGGGTGTATTCAATCAGTGAGCCGATGGTATAAGCCGGAATCAGCTTACCATGGCATAGCGGCCATTCATTACCACATTCCAGCCCTGAGCCAGTCTTGGTTACTACGGCGCCTCCGAATAAGGCGAGGAACATAATGAGGCAGGTTATATAGCTGAGCCATTTCAAATGTGTTGTCGTCAATTGGATCACCCGCATTTGTAGGAATGGATGGAAGAATTCATGGAAAGATTGAAAAAAACACCGCTTCTGCTCTGGTAGGGCGAAAGCGGTGCTTCAGGCTTCATTACTTGTGAATACTCAGATAAACCTCGAGGGCTCTGTTCAGGAAATTCTCGATTTCCTCACGGGATTTGCGCAGCTTGTTCACGAAGCGCACAAGTTCCCGGCCATCGCTGTAAGCGACAAAGCTTGGAATGCCCAGGATATTCTGTTCCTGGCTGACATCACCGACTGCGTCTACGTCGACTTCAACCAGCGTGAGGCGGTCTTCATACTTCTGTTCAACCTCCGGCATAAACGGGTCGATAAATTTGCAGTCGGAGCACCAGTCGGCTTTGAACACGGCAATTGTTAAGCGGGGCGATTGAATCGCCACCTGAAATTCCGCAGGGGAAGAGATTTTATCCATTAAGGTTCAATCCTTTCTGGGTTAAACTGTATACTGCCTTTCTCTCTAAGTGAAGCAAATTGTGCTCAGGAAGTCAATTGAAAAAGATAAATCAAAACAAATATCACAGCATTATTCGTTTGTGCGCACCCGTGCAGGCTGCAGTTTCATCAACGGGTTCAGCACTTTCTGCAGAACACGGGGATAACCGGCAATCTCCTGCCGGCTGAGCACACCCAGCACAATCA
>CAKMKL010000404.1 GCA_927443375.1 uncultured Paenibacillus sp.
ACCCAGCCATTGGCTACCACAAAGGCACCCCCGATAAACGGCAATGCCAGGAAACCTTCGTACGCAAAAGATGCAGAGAACTGATACTCGTTATACAGAATCTCGACATGAAGCGGCAGTGTATTCGTCTCCCCGCGGATATGCCCGGATACTACGGACACCGCACCGAACTCTCCCATCGCCCGCGCATTACAGAGAATGATCCCGTAGAGCAGGCCCCATTTAATATTGGGCAATGTCACACGGAAAAAGATCTGCCAGCCGCGTGCGCCCAGCGTGATCGCCGCTTCCTCCTCCTGTGTCCCCTGATCTTCCATAAGCGGAATCAGCTCCCGGGCCACAAAAGGGAAGGTTACAAATAAAGTTGCCAGCACAATGCCGGGAAGTGCAAAGACGATTTTGATATCATGGTCGCTCAGCCAGGAGCCGAACCAGCCGTGCGAGCCGAATACGAGGATAAAAATCAGTCCCCCGATAACCGGCGATACAGCAAACGGCAGATCAATCAGTGTAATCAGGAACCCCTTGCCGCGGAAGCGGAACTTAGTAACAGCCCAAGCCGCCGCCACGCCGAAGACCGTATTGAGCGGAACGGTAATCGCCGCCACAAGCAGGGTCAGCCGCAATGCCGAGGCAGCATCCGGATCGGTCAGGGCTGCAATGTAGACGTCCCAGCCCCGCTTAAGCGCCTCCGTTAGCACTACGATCAGCGGCAGGGCAATCAGCCAGAGCAGCACCAGCCCGGCGGCAGCGATCAGTACCCATTTCACCACTGAGGATTCATTAGTGGCGGGCGAAGATACACTGCTTTTCTGCTTTGGAGCATACATGGGCACAGTACCTGCCATGTTTATTCCCCCTATTATGTGTAATAGCTTGAGTCCGCTAAGGAAGTGTACAACCTACCGGGAACTCTTGCGTGCCCAGCGCTGAAGGGTGTTGATTACCAGCAGCAGCAGGAAGGAGACAAGCAGAAGCAGCAGTGCCACCGACGTAGCGCCGGCATAGTCGAACTGTTCCAGCTTGGTCATGATCAGCAGCGGGGCAATTTCCGTCCGCATCGGCATGTTGCCGGAGATGAAGACCACGGACCCGTATTCACCGATCCCTCTGGCAAAAGCCAACGCGAACCCGGTAAGCAGCGCAGGCAGCAATTCAGGCAGGATGATCCGCAGAAACGTCCGCCACCGTCCGGCGCCCAGCGTCGCCGAAGCCTCCTCCATATCCCGGTCCAGATCCTCCAGCACCGGTTGAACGGTACGGACCACGAATGGAATTCCGATAAACATCAGCGCCAGCGTAATGCCGAGCGGCGTGAATGCCACCTTCAGCCCGAGCGGCTCCACCAGGGAGCCGATCCAACCATTCTGGGAATAAAGTGCCGTAAGTGATACACCCGCTACGGCGGTCGGCAGCGCGAACGGAAGATCGACCAGGGCATCAAAAATCCGTTTGCCCGGAAACTCATAGCGTACCAGTACCCATGCCATCAGCAGACCCAAAAAAGCATCCGTTAAAGCCGCTGCTGCCGCAGTGCTAAGGCTGACACGGTACGAGGCCAGAACACGCGCGTCTGTGGCCACGTCCCAGAATTTAGCCCAGCTCAGTCCGGTGGAATTTATGAGCAGCGCAGACAGCGGCAGCAGGACAACAAGACTCAGATACAGCACACTGTAGCCCATTGTAAGCCCGAAGCCCGGAAGCACCTTACGCTGCGCTGCAGCCGTGGAAGAGACATTCATTTACGCATTCATCCTTTCCTGCCTTCGGCTCCTATGCCGATCAGCACCCCTGACGGAATCCTTCCCCGCAGGTTCTCTCCTTAGCTGCCCGGCACATAAATCTTGTCGAAGATTCCGCCGTCATTGAAATGCTTCTCCTGTGTTTCTTTCCAGGTTCCGAATTTATCATCCAGTGTGAACAGCTTGATCTCAGGGAATTGATCCTTAAACTTCTCTTTCACACTTTCCAGCGTAGGGCGGTAATAGTTCTCTGCAGCGATGGTCTGCCCCTCTTCGGAGTAGAGATACTTCAAATAGGCTTCGGACACTTCACGTGTATCTCTTTTGTCGACAATCTTGTCAACCACCGCAACCGGCGGCTCAGCCAGAATGCTCTCAGAAGGATTTACAATTTCGAATTTGTCCGGACCCAGCTCCTTAATCGACAGGTAAGCCTCATTCTCCCAGGCAATCAGCACATCGCCGATACCCCGCTCAACGAAGGTGGTAGTGGAGCCGCGCGCTCCGGTATCCAGTACAGGTACATGCTTGAACAATTCCTGTACAAATTCCTCTGCCTTAGCTTCATCGTTGTTGTTATGGTCAAGCGCATAACCCCAGGCCGCCAGATAGTTCCAGCGGGCACCGCCGGAGGTTTTGGGATTCGGGGTAATTACCTCTACGCCTTCCTTGAGCAGATCCGGCCAGTCCTTAATTCCCTTTGGATTACCTTTTCTAACGAGGAATACGATCGTCGAAGTGTACGGTGAGCTGTTATGCTCATATTTATTGTGCCAGCCTTCATTGATTAGGCCTGTTTCCTGCAGTGCATCAATGTCATAGCCAAGTGCCAGCGTAACGACATCGGCCTCCAGACCGTCAATGACAGCGCGGCTTTGTTTGCCTGAACCGCCATGGGACTGCTTAATCGTTACCTTCTGACCGGTTTCCTGCTCCCAATAAGCAGCAAAAGCCTTGTTGTAATTCTCATAAAGCTCGCGTGTTGGGTCGTAGGATACATTCAGCAGCTCTACCGGATTTTTCGCCGGCGCCTTGGTCGCTTCAGCTGTAGCAGCCGCATTGGTGGCCTCCGAAACGTCTGCCGCGTCATTTGCACTGTTATTCGCATTGTTATTGTTTCCGCAAGCAGTAAGCCCTGCCGTCAGTAACAAGGTGAACCCGGTGATAAGCCCCTTCCTGATCCCTTTCTTCATTCCAAACCACTCCCCCATGTTTGCTCATAAAAATGAATGATTCCGTACTTCCCATGAAACTCCGTTAACAGAAAAAGACGCAGAAGGCCCACATATGGCAGGTCAAACCGGTCCAAAGACACGTGTCTGCTTGCGTCAAGCGGGCGCTCCTCCGTCTGTACGGTAAGAACAATTTATTCAATTATTCCTACCTATTTAGTAGGTTATACACATAATACTGAAATCTCCGCACCGCTGCGGTAATCGCGGAACAAATCCTGATATTCACTTTGCCCGTGCAAAGTGGCCTCCAGAAATGCCGAGACGTACACTTTGGCAATTTGCCGCTGCTTGTCACCGTCCATGATGTGCGCGCGGCTTAGGAATAA
>CAKMKL010000405.1 GCA_927443375.1 uncultured Paenibacillus sp.
CTGCTGTACAGAGCCAGGAGTTTGAGAAGGCAGCTGCACTGCGGGATACCGAGCAGAAAATCCGTGAGGAGCTCGATACAACCAAGAACCAATGGAAAGAAAAGCAAGGACGCACCGATTCCCAGGTTACGCCGGAGGATATCGCTCAGGTGGTTGCCAGCTGGACCGGTATTCCGGTCAGCAAGCTGAAGGAAGAGGAGACAGACCGGCTGCTCAATATGGAGGCTCTGCTGCATGAACGCGTAATCGGGCAGGATGAGGCTGTGAAGGCTGTCAGCCGGGCGCTGCGCCGGGCACGTGCAGGTCTTAAAGATCCTAAGCGTCCGATGGGCTCCTTTATCTTCCTTGGACCAACTGGCGTAGGTAAAACCGAGCTTGCCCGTGCACTTGCTGAGGCAATGTTCGGCGATGAGAACGCGGTAATCCGCATCGATATGTCAGAGTACATGGAGAAGCATTCCACGTCCCGTCTCGTAGGGGCGCCTCCGGGATATGTAGGGTACGAAGAAGGCGGACAGCTGACTGAGAAAGTACGCCGCAAGCCTTATTCCGTAGTATTGCTGGATGAAATCGAGAAGGCTCACCCTGAAGTATTCAACATTCTGCTTCAGGTACTGGAAGATGGACGCCTGACCGATTCCAAAGGACGCGTAGTCGATTTCCGCAACACATTGATTATCCTTACTTCGAATGTGGGAGCACAGGCAATCAAGAAGAATTCGACACTCGGCTTTACTGCTGTACAGGATGCCGGAGCAGATTACAGCAACATGAAGGGCAAGGTTATGGAAGAGCTGAAGAAGAGCTTCCGTCCTGAATTCCTGAACCGGATTGACGAGATCATCGTCTTCCATTCCTTGGAGGAGAAACACATTGCCGAAATCGTTACACTCATGTCCGACGAGCTGCGTAAGCGGCTGCGTGAGTATGACGTTGACTTTGAGCTTACCGATGGCGGCAAAGCCTTCCTGGCCAAAGAGGGCTATGATCCGGCATTTGGGGCACGTCCGCTCCGCCGTGCGATTCAGAAGCATATTGAAGACCGTCTCTCCGAGGAATTGCTGAAGGGCAACATCAAAAAAGGCGATTCCCTCAAAATTGACGAGGTCAATGGTGAACTTGTAGTTACGACAGTTGATGTTCCGGCTGCACCTTCGCTGGATAAAGAAGTAGAGGCTGAACAATAATATCACAAGTGAAACAAAGCTTCCGCTCCTCCGTAATAAGGAGCGGGGCTTTTTTTTATTTACGAAGCTGCATCGGTGATGGTTAATTCGGCTCTAAATCAGGCAGGTTATAGATATCACGCCAAAAACTAGATCTTAAGTGACCTTTCGTTCAAGGTGCAGAAATGGTAAACTTTGAATAAGAGAAAATTATCCGCAATTTTAGCAAGTACGGACTGTAAGGAGACCCCATGGCTAAACCAAAAACTAAATTTTTCTGTACCGACTGCGGCTACGAATCGCCAAAATGGTTCGGCAAATGCCCGGGCTGCCAGGCATGGAACACAATGGTGGAAGAAACGGAAAGCGTAGTCAAAACTCAAGGAATGAATGCACCTATTTTTCAGAGTAAAGAAAAGGCGCAGTCGATCATAAATATAGAGAGTGACAAAGAGCCCCGTATCTTGACAGGCATTGGAGAACTTAACCGTGTGCTCGGCGGAGGCATCGTACCAGGATCTCTGGTGCTGGTCGGAGGCGATCCAGGAATCGGCAAATCAACCCTCCTGCTGCAGACCTCGCATGCATTGACGACTCAAGGTTTGCGTGTGCTGTATATCTCGGGAGAAGAATCGGTGCGCCAGACCAAGCTCCGTGCCGACCGCCTCGGGGCGTTGTCTGCAGAACTGTATGTGCTATGTGAGACGAACATGGAGAGCATTGAAGAGGCAATTGAGCATATTCAGCCGCAGTTCCTCGTGATTGACTCCATTCAGACGGTATTTATGCCGGAAGTGACGAGTGCTCCGGGGAGTGTGACACAGGTTCGGGAATGTACGACAAGATTTATGCGCATCGCCAAGATTCGCGGTATTGCTACAGTGCTTGTAGGCCATGTTACCAAAGAGGGGGCCATAGCCGGACCCCGGATGCTGGAACATATGGTGGACTGTGTGCTGTATTTCGAAGGGGAACGTCATCATACTTACCGGCTGCTGCGTGCGGTGAAGAACCGCTTTGGTTCTACCAATGAGATCGGGATCTTCGAGATGGGCGAGATCGGTCTTACGGAAGTGGAGAATCCTTCAGAGCTGTTCCTGTCCGAGCGCCCGCTGGGTGTAGCCGGCTCGGCTGTTGTAGCAAGCATGGAGGGAACAAGACCGGTGCTTGTTGAGCTTCAGGCGCTCGTTGCAGCCACTCATTTCCCTTCACCGAGGCGGATGTGCACAGGGATGGATCATCAGCGCATGGCGCTTATTATTGCTGTACTTGAGAAACGGATGGGCATGTTCCTGCAGAATCAGGATGCCTACCTCAATGTTGCCGGAGGTGTGAAGCTGGATGAACCGGCCATCGATCTGGCAGTTGCGGTCAGCATCGCCTCAAGCTTTCGTGATATATCCACAAAACCCTATGATGTCTTCTTTGGCGAGGTTGGACTTACCGGTGAAGTCAGGGGCGTCTCACGCGCAGAAACGCGGGTCAAGGAGGCGGCAAAGCTTGGCTTCAGGAGGGTAATTATGCCCGAGAAGAGCATGAAAGGCTGGAAGCATCCGCAGGATATCCAGATTATTGGCGTCAGCACCGTAGCAGATGCATTAAAGGTCGCGTTAGATTAGGGGGCATAGGAACATGAAAGAATATAATCAATTAGACAATATGAATGATCTGCTGAGGATGGCGGCGCCGGGCACACCGTTTCGGGAAGGTCTGGAGAATGTGCTCCGCGCGAAGACAGGTGCACTAATCGTAGTAGGTTATAGTCCTGAGGTGATGGAAGTTGTCGATGGCGGCTTTTCCATTAACTGCGATTTTTCGCCCAATTATTTGTATGAGCTGGCGAAGATGGACGGGGCCATTATTCTGAGCGAGGATCTCAAGCGGATTCTGTATGCGAATACCCAACTAATCCCTGACTCGTCGATCCCATCGATTGAGACAGGAATCCGTCACCGGACAGCAGAACGTGTTGCCAAGCAAACTGGAAAATTGGTCGTTTCGATTTCCCAGCGGCGGAACATCATTACCTTATACCAGGGCTCTATCCGCTATGCGCTCAAAGAGATTGGGGCCATTCTGGCCAAGGCCAACCAGGCAATTCAAACTCTGGAAAAATACAAAGCGGTGCTCACCCAGGGACTGACCAACCTCTCCGCATCCGAATACGAGGGGATTGTTACCGTAGCAGAGGTTGTAGGCGTCATTCAGCGTGTTGAGATGGTGCTGCGGATTAAGATGGAAATCAAACGGTACATCAATGAGCTGGGCAATGAAGGCCGTTTGATCAGCATGCAGATGGAAGAACTGGTCGGAAATACAGAGGAAGAAGCTTGGCTCCTCTACAGAGACTATGCAAGAGAGGAGCAGGAGGACAAAATCCGCGAGATCATTGCGGGTCTCAAGCGGACCAGTGACGATGAGCTGATGGATGATAATCATATCGCACGTCTTTTGGGATATTCTTCGACAGCAATCGCCTCAGAAGAAGCAGTTACTCCGCGTGGCTACCGCCTGCTGAACAAGATTCCGCGGCTGCCGAATGTGATCATCCATAATCTGGTTGAACGGTTCGAAATGCTGCCTAATCTGATGACCGCCAGCATAGCGGAACTGGATGAAGTGGATGGAATCGGCGAGGTGCGGGCACGCAATATTCAGGACGGACTTAAACGGTTGCAGAAACAAGTTCTTATTGACAGACAAATGTAAATATCATACAATCACGTAATATTGATGGCCTTAAGTTTCAAAAGTAAGCAAACAGAGGTGAAGAAATGATACAAAGGTCAATTCCGAGTCTTTTTACCATTGGTAACCTGATGCTTGGAATGTTTGGTATCATGATGGCGTTTGACGGCAAGCTTAGCATGGCCGCTATCATGGTGATTATTGCTATGCTTTTAGACGGGCTGGATGGCCGAGTTGCGCGTGCGCTTAAATGTGAAAGTGAATTTGGTAAGGAACTGGATTCATTATCCGATGTGGTATCCTTTGGGGTAGCACCGGCATTAATTATGTATATGACTAGCCTGCAGGATCTGAATTCTGCGCTGGGCTGGACGGTTACGGCTGTTTTCCCGGTATTCGGGGCGCTTCGTCTGGCACGTTTTAATGTCCGTCCGGGAATTCCCGGATATTTTGTCGGTTTGCCTATTCCTGCAGCAGGGGGCGTTCTGGCCACGCTGGCGCTTTTTCATAAAGATGTTTCCGCTCCGTTTATGGTTATTGCAACACTGCTCTTATCTTATCTGATGGTCAGTACGATGAAATATCCTAATTTTAAAAAAATCGGTCTGCCTAAAAAAGCTGTGATCGGTGCACCGGTAGTTATTGTTGTCGCGGTTGCAGTAGCGGTTGTTTTTCCGGAACAGATCGCCAAGATGATCTTTGTACTGCTTGGGCTGTATGCGCTATACGGCTTTAAGCAGAATATTGACCGGTTGAATGCACGCCGCCGTCACCGCCGCAGAAGACGTTCGGAAGATAAGATTTATCATTCTAAGAACGGCTAAACTTAACTGTTATATCCAAAAAGGCTTTGCCCTCACTGAAACCAGTGAACGGCAAAGCCTTTTGTTTGAACGGATGAAAGAATGGACGGTTACCATCAGGACAGGTTAAATAATCCGAGTGTAGCGCATTTTTGCGACTCCTTTGCCACAACCTCGTCCATATTAATGTCAAGCAGATTGCATAGTGCAGACATATAGAACAGTTCGCGTCCCAATTCTGAGGCAATGACCTCACGGCAGTTCTCGCACAGCTCACCTTCCAGATGAGTGCCTGCCAGCTCCTTAGCTTCCTCAAGACCAAGGGCTGGCTCGAATACCTGCTTGGTGGCATGCAGCTGGATGCATCCGCATTCCGTGATGGCCTTAACGACAGCCCGGTTGACAGAAGCGCTGCTCTGGCCGTTTTTGGACATAACATCCAGAAGACTACGGTGACGAAGCAGTAGTTCGGAGACTTGATCCTGAAAAGCCTGTAAACTTGTTGCACTCATTTCCCATTCACCCCTGCGTTCTTAATTGAGTTCATTATATGCCAGTACCCCCCTGTTTTCAACGGGAATAGGAGTTCTTGGGAACCCTTACATTACAGGTAACTATCGTTATCAGAAAAAATAACACACTCTGCGATTACCGTCCTAAAAATTGGAACATACTGGTGAGGTATAGATCATTCTAGGATGAATAAAAGGAGGTGCGTAAGGTTATGTGGAAAAAGGTGGTTTTGACGCTTGCCGGGTTACTCGGTGCCTGGTCCGGCTTTTCGCTATACCATACGGCAGAAAGAGGATTCCCTGAAGGGATGGGGAAACTGGGAGAAAGCCTGCCTGTGGAAGGAAGCATTTTGTTTACGGTGCTGGGTGCCATTATTTTTTTGTTTGCGGGGACTTTATGCGCGGATTGGGGAGGTTCAAAGCTGCGGGAGGCGGTCTTGTACTGTTCGCGTATACCGATGAATGAAATGGCCGCAGGTGCCGCTGGTCTGACAGGAGGACTGCTGCTGTCCCTGCTGCTTCATCCCGCTATGGATTGGCTTGGCAAAGCCGGAGACCTGCTGCAAGTGGCGGTTACAATGGCACTGGGTTATATGGGGCTGCGGATCGGGCTGGAGAAGAAAGATGAGCTGGCTTCACTCTGGGCTACAGGACGCTGGGGGCAGCCGGACGAGCCGGAGGGCCGCGGGCTGGAAGAGCATAAGATTCTGGATACCAGCGTCATTATAGACGGGCGGATCGCCGATATCTGCAAAACTGGGTTTATTGAAGGGACGATTGTCATTCCGGAATTCGTGCTTGAAGAGCTGCAGCATATTGCCGATTCTTCCGATCTGCTGAAGCGTAACCGTGGACGGCGAGGGCTGGACATTCTTAACAAGATTCAGAAAGAGCTGGATGTGAAGGTACTTATCTACGAAGGTGATTTTGAGGAAATTTCCGAAGTGGACAGCAAGCTGGTCAAACTGGCTAAGGTACTCCGTGGCAAAGTCGTCACTAATGATTTCAACCTTAACAAGGTATGTGAGCTTCAGGGCGTTTCCGTACTCAATATCAATGACCTGGCTAATGCGGTTAAGCCGGTCGTGCTGCCTGGAGAAGAAATTATCGTGCAGGTGATCAAAGACGGCAAGGAGCATGGTCAAGGGGTGGCCTATCTTGATGACGGAACAATGATTGTTGTTGAGGGCGGACGTGAGTACATCGGGACAACGATGGAAGTGCTTGTGACGAGCGTGCTGCAGACTTCAGCAGGCAGAATGATTTTTGCTAAACCGAAACTTTTGGAAAAAGCGCAATAAGACTCTAGAACCGGTCTCCAAAATGTCCTATAGGCTTGGAAATGCCCGCCAAACACGTTATGATGGGGGTATACGTGAAAGACAGGAGCCTGGAAGAATGTCAAACAGTGTAGGCGCCGTGATTGTAGCGGCAGGCAGAGGGACAAGAATGGGAACCGCAGAGAGCAAGCAGTATTTGCTGCTGCAGGACAAGCCGATTATCGTGCATACGCTGGAGGTGTTCCAGCGGCATGAGCTCATCTCCGAGGTTGTACTGGTTACCGGTGAAGAGGATATCAACCGCTGCCGGGAATGGGTTGGGGCCTACAAACTGGATAAAGTGAAGGCCGTAGTTCCCGGAGGCGCTGAACGTCAGCATTCCGTGTATAAGGGACTGAAATCGCTGGGAACCGAATGGGTTATGGTGCATGATGGTGTCCGCCCGTTTGTACAGGCCCGTGAAATCAATGCCTGTTATGAGAAGGCCAGAGAGACCGGTGCCTCCGTACTCGCTGTGCCGGTGAAGGATACGATCAAGCAGGTGGACGGCACGGGCAAAGTGCTTTCCACGCCGGATCGGCGAAGTCTGTGGGCGATTCAAACCCCGCAGACTTTTCGTCTGTCCGAGTTGCTGACGGCCTATGACGCGGCGGAGAGGGACGGGTTTCTGGGTACGGATGACTCCAGCTTGGCGGAGCGCAGCGGCATTCCGGTCTCTGTCGTAGAAGGAAGCTACCGCAATATTAAGCTTACGACACCGGAGGATCTCGATTTTGCGGAGTTTACAGAAAGAAACAGGGGAGAGGACTAACACATGATAGCTGTAGGACAGGGTTTTGATGTACACCAGCTGGTGGAGGGCAGACCGTGCATTATTGGCGGAGACCAGCCCCGTAGCTGTCCGGTGCAAATGATTCGGGCGGAGAT
>CAKMKL010000406.1 GCA_927443375.1 uncultured Paenibacillus sp.
CCGCACCCGCACCCGCACCCGCACCCGCACCTGCACCCGCACCCGCACCCGCACCCGCACCCGCACCCGCACCCGCACCCCCATCGCAACTTCTATTACACCACTTCTCCATTCCTTACCCGTCCATTCACAGCCCATTCACAAATCCGCTTACTCCAATAAATTCCCGCCTTGCAGCACGAACATGTTCAATAGTTAATATTGTGTGACGTACGTAATATTATCTAACATAATACACGGATTATTTAAACTTTCTCTTTCCAAAAGGGGTCATTTTATCTATAATGTTACATAAAGTAACATAAAGACCGTACGATCATAAATGAACCTATTTGAGGAGGGGTGGCATGCATCTTACCGTTGAAGAAGCGTTGTCCATTTATCCTTTATCCGAAGCAAAACTTATAGCCGGAGCTAAGGGGAAAAACAGAATTGTAAAGTCGATTAATGTGATGGATGCACCGGATATTTCGGACTGGATTAAAGAAGGGGAAATGCTGCTGACAACAGCCTATTTGATCAAGGACAGCCTGGAGGATGCGTCTGCACTGCTGCACACCCTGAACCGCCGCGGTTCTTCCGCCTTGGGCATCAAGTTAGGCCGCTTCTGGGATACGGTCCCGGAGGAGCTGATCGCTGAAGCGGAGATGCTGAATTTTCCGCTGATTGAGCTGCCGTTCCAGTTTACGTTCTCCGATCAGATGAACGGGCTGTTTCGTGCAGAACTGTCGCGCAGCACCAGCATGCTGCAGAGCATTATGGATAAGCAGCGCAAGCTGATGCGCTTCGCGCTACGCTCAGGACGCAGCCGTCCGTTGTTCGAATCGGTATCCGAGGTAATTGGCTACCCCCTTGCTGTTGTCAGCGCCCGGGGAGACGCGGTGTACAATAATTCGGAGTATGAAGACCGGCAGCTGCTGGAAGGCTGGCCTTGGCAGAACCGCAATCAGCGTTTTCGTATCGGAGACAAAACAGGTCTGCGGATACCGTTAATGCAAGGGGAGAAATGCTCCGGCCATCTATTGTATTGTCCGATTGACCCGCTGCTGCTGCCCGTGGAAGAGAGCTTGTTTGTCCAGGGGGCTGAACTGATTTCCTTTCATATTCATTCCGGTTATGAAGATTATTTTGAGCATGCCGAGCACCGTGAATTCAGCAGTCTCCTGCGCCGGTTCCTTAAGGGCGGATTGTCCTGCAGCGAGCTGTCCCAGGCCGCAGTCAAGCTGGATGTGACACTTTTGCATTCCCCTTTTCAACTGCTGCTTACCGATACAGCCGCTATTGGAGATGACCGGCAGGGGGAACTGCTCCGGCTGAAGGAAGAGTATGCGGAGCATCCTGCCCTGCAGGAACTGAATGCCATTCATGTCATCATGGATGAGGGGTTGGTATCACTGCTGCCGGTCAGCCAGCACAGCCCTGAGCAGTTTCGTGATCTGATAAATGAATGTTTTCACAATTTGAAGCTTGATAAGGCGTACTATCCCAGGGCGGCAGTCAGCAGTATTAAGGTGAAGCCGGAAGGACTGAAGGAGGCTTTTGCCGAGGTAAGGGAATGCATGTCGATGGTCAGGCAGTGGGGGGCGTACGGGAATGTGGTGCATTACCGCCAGCTTGAGCTGTATCTCCTGCTGGGACAGATTCCGGCGGATACGATGGAAAAGTATATTAACGGCAATCTGCGCGGGCTGCTCAGCCGGGAGCCGGAATACGTCAAGGAGATGCTCCATACGCTGGAGGTCTATCTGGACAATGACGGACATGTGAACGAAACCGCCAAAAAACTGTTTATTCACCGCAACACTGCCACATACCGGATTGAGAAGCTAAGTGAGCTCCTGGATGTCGATTTCAAAAAAATCAATGACCTGATGAGACTAAAGCTGGTTTTCGTATTTCGCAAAATGCTGGAACGCGAATAATCCTCCGTATTGCTGAGGCGTTAATCCCAATTACAACAGGCGCTGCCGAAAGGAGTGGAGAGCTTTGAAGATAGCCGGTATTTATCTGGCGGCAGTACAGAGCAGACGGACGGGCGTGTCGAAATCATCGCTGAAGCTGTCCCCGGAGGTCTCGCTTAGGAGTGCCGTGCTCAGTGAGCTTGACCGCTGCCCCCTTGAACCGCTCGTGGTTGTCGTTCGGGCAGATGATCATTTGGAATGGCTGCCTCCTGTCGGTGAACAAAGAGTAAGGCGTACCGAAACCTGCCTGACCGCTCATTTGGGGCTGTCCTTTTCCCTGCGATGCGGGCTGAATGCGATTCTGCCGATGCAGCCTGATGCTGTAGTTGTGGCTCTTGCTGATCAGCCGTTTATTACAGCATCACTTGTGAACCGGCTGATCGGTACTTTTGAGCGGAATCCGGGACTCGATTATGTGACCAGCACCAATGAGGGAATGGTGATGCCGGCCGCTCTTTTCTCCAGAGGAATGTTTACGGTACTGCAAGGGCTGGACGGTGATAAGGGGGCGGCAGAAATTTTGTGTTCGGCTGAATATAAAGGGGTGGTTCTGGAGCCGGATGCCGTCCGTCTTTTCATGGACAATGGTACACCCTTTGATTCAGGGCAAATTCGGAAAGAATGGAGTGTTCATGGAGAAAGCTGACATCAAGAGATGTGTTTTCAGATAAATGTTATAAAATATCACATATTTTAAGTATAATTTATCCCGTTTTAGTGCATTAAGCACAAAAAAAACAGGACTTATTATCACAAGGCACAAACGTATGTTATATAAATTTACGTAAACGTCCGGTCTCAGTATAGTAGAGATACATTAATGGTTACAGCCATTATGAGAGATTTCCTGGAGGAGGAGAATTATGAAAAGAAGGGGTCAGGGATTTACGCTAAGCTTTGTGCTTGTGTTCCTGCTCGCGGTGGTACTGGCGGGCTGCGGAAACAATAACAATGCGGCTGCGAACACAAATGCTACGGAGGCGCCGGCGACGAATGCGGGAACTACAACAGAGGCGAGTGCAACAACAGAGCCGGCTGCCAAGAAGCCGACGGTTGCTTTTGTCTACATCGGACCTCCGGGTGACGGCGGTTATACGTATCAGCATGATCAGGGCCGTCTATACATGGAGAAAGAGCTGGGCATTAAGGCAGATACTGTTGAGAACGTACCGGAAAGCGCGGATGCTGAACGGATCATCACAGAGCTTGCGCAGAACCACGATATCGTATTTACAACAAGCTTCGGATATATGGATTTTACGCTTAACGTAGCTAATAAATTTCCGAATGTGAAGTTTATGCATGCTTCCGGCTACAAAACAGCAGCAAACATGGGAACATACTTCGGAAAGAATTATCAAGGCAGCTATTTGGCAGGGATTGCAGCCGGCAAAATGACTAAGAACAACCAGCTTGGTTATGTCGGAGCTTTCCCGATCAGCGAAGTTATTTATAACCTTAATGCCTTTACTCTGGGCGCTCAAAGCGTAAACCCAGATGTGAAGGTCAGCGTAGTGTGGACCAACACATGGTATGACCCTGCAACGGAACGTCAAGCTGCAATCAGCCTTTTGGATAAAGGTGCTGATGTATTGATGGCTTATCAAGATTCTCCTGCAACACTCCAGGCAGCACAGGAACGCGGCGCATTTGCCGGAGGCAATGACTCCGATATGGGCAAATACGCTCCAGACAACTATTTGACCAACCCGGTATGGAACTGGGGTCCTTATTACACCAAGGTGGTTCAGTCCGTAATGGATGGAACCTGGACCAATGAACAATATTCCGGCGGCATGGACGATAAGATGGTCGATATTGCACCATTCGGCAACAAGGTTCCGGATGATGTGAAGGCCCTGGTAGAAGAGGCTAAGGCTAAGATTATCAGCGGTGAGCTGGATGTATTTACTGGCTCGATCTCCGATAACCAAGGCAAAGAACAGGTTAAGGCAGGCCAGAAACTGACCCTTGAGGAAGTACTGGGTATGAACTGGCTGGCAAAAGGCGTAGAAGGCACAATCCCGCAATAATGTCTAAATCCTAATTTCATAATGCATGTCCTTATGGGTGGGGCGGGTTCCGTTAAGAGGGGAACCTTCCCCACCCGTACTACAACTATAAGGAAAGGAGCATCCCAAAATGCAGGACCATTCGGTTGAAATGCGCGGGATTGTGAAGAAATTCGGTTCTGTAACGGCAAGCGATCAAGTCGATTTTTCGGCAAACGCGGGTGAGGTTCACGCGCTGCTTGGTGAGAACGGAGCAGGTAAGAGCACAGTCATGAGCATGCTGTCAGGAGTATACCGGGCGGATGAAGGCGAAATTCTGATCCATGGCCAGACTGCCAGAATCCGTTCCCCTAAGGATGCAGCACTCCTGGGTGTCGGTATGGTATTTCAAAACTTCAGACTGGTGCAAAGTCTCACGGCAGCGGAAAATATCGTGCTTGGCGAAAAGTCGTCTTTCTGGCGAGGAAGTAAGTGGATCAAGCATAAGCATGAAGAAATTGAGGCGCTGGGAGAACGGTTTGGCTTGAAATTTCCGGTTGACCGTCCGATCTGGCAATTATCCGTCGGTGAACAGCAGCGTGTGGAAATCGTCAAGACACTTTACCGGGGGGCAGACATTATCATTTTGGATGAACCCACCTCTGTACTTACTCCGGGAGAAGCGGAGCAGCTGTTTGAAACACTGCGGGTGATGAAGCAGGCAGGCAAGACGGTGATTATGACTACGCATAAAATGAAAGAAGTGATGGCTTCTTCCGACCGGATTTCCGTTATGCGTAAAGGAAAAATGATTGCTACGCTGGCTACGGCGGATACGGATGAGCTGGAATTGGCCCGGCTGATGGTCGGCAGAGAGGTAACAATCAGCCGCCAGGAGCGTGAGGTCACCCAAGGTGAGCCTTTGCTGATCGTTAACCGGCTGGATGTCTCAGCCGATCATGGCCGTAAGGCACTCGACAACCTGTCGCTGAAAGTATGTGAAGGTGAGATTGTCGGGGTTGCGGGGGTGGCCGGCAACGGGCAGAAGGAGCTGGCAGAAGTACTTACAGGGCTTAGAACCTGGAAGAACGGTGAGATTATTTTTGATGGCAGCAAGGTGACAACTGCTTCGGTCAGAGGAGCCATCGATTCAGGGATATCCCATGTGCCGGAGAACCGGATGAAGAGCGGTCTGGCCGGACGGCTGGGCTCGGTGGATAATCTGCTGTTTAAGTCCTACCGCAGTGAGGAACATTCCAAATTCGGTTTTTTGAAAGCGGCAAAGAACCGCCTATGGTCCCAGGAGCTGGTCCAGCGGTTCAATGTGAAGACACCTGAGCTCGATACACCGGTCCAGCAATTGTCCGGCGGCAACCAGCAGAAGCTGCTGTTTGCCCGTGAGGTCAGCCATAAACCGAAGCTGATGGTCGCTGTTCACCCTACACAGGGTCTGGATGTGGGAGCGACGGCCGGGGTGCATGAGCTGCTGATGGAGCTGCGCAGTTCAGGGAGCGGAGTGCTGCTGATCTCTGAGGACCTGGATGAGCTGCTGCAGCTGTCTGACCGGATTCTGGTTATATACAACGGTACAATCATCGGTGAAAGCGATCATGAGCACGCGGACAGAGAACAAATCGGTCTGATGATGGCCGGAATCAGGCATAGGGAGGGGAGTGCGGTATGAGTCCGGAAAATGGAAGCAATTCTGCAGCGGCGGTGCTGGAGCCGGCTCCGGCTAAGACCGGTAATCGGTTCTCGCTGCGGCTGGAATACGATTCAAGCCGTACCCGCTCTCCGTGGTGGTCGCCGATAGTGTCCGTTATACTAGCGCTTCTGCTGTGTGCGATATTCATTGCCGCTAACGGGATGAGTCCGGTTACGGTATATGAAAAGATGTTCCGGGGGGCCTTCGGTACCTCCTATGGCTTCACAGAAACGATGGTAAAAGCGATCCCGCTGCTGCTGTGCGGCCTGGGCATCGCTGTTGCTTACCGGATTTCCGTCTGGAACATAGGGGCCGAAGGACAATTGACAGTCGGTGCGATGGCCGCTACGGCGGTTACGATTTATTTTCCGGATCTCCCGTCCTTCTGGTCGATAACACTGATGCTGTTATTCGGTACAGCGGCAGGTGCGCTATGGGGATTGATGACGGCTATTCCCCGGACGCACTTCGGTGTCAACGAACTGATTACTTCATTGATGTTAAACTATGTGGCGCTGCTGGCCCTGGATTATGTGGTGTTCGGACCCTGGAAAGATCCGAAGGGCTTCAATTTCCCGGGATCACCGATGTTTACAGCTGCCCAGTCCTTACCTGTCCTTGGAACAACAAGACTGCATATCGGGCTGATTTTTGGGCTTGTCGCGGTAGTCATCTATTACTTGATGGTTAAGTTTACCCGTTGGGGTTATGAGCTGCGGCTGATTGGGGCCAATCCGACAGCTGCGCGTTATGCGGGGATTCATATTAAACGGCATATTATTATCGTTATGCTGATCAGTGGCGGGCTGGCTGGAATTGCCGGTATGGCTGAGGTTTCCGGAGTGACGCACAAGCTGATGCAGGGGATTTCACCCGGCTACGGATACACTGCAATTATCGTCGCCTGGCTTGCCAAGCTGAACCCGCTCGGTCTGATCATCACCTCTGTTCTATTCGGAGGACTGATCGTCGGCGGCTATAGTGTACAGACCATTGGACTGCCTTCGTCAATTTCTGAAATGCTGCAGGGCTCGATCCTGTTCTTCCTGATCGCCGGCGATATGATTCACCGTTTCCGCATCCGCCGGAGCGCATAAGCAGCGCCTTTAAACCTATCAGAACGTATATTATCGCGGGGATTTTGAGAAGGGAGTTTACCTATGGATTTCACTACACAGTTATTAATAGCCGCAATCTCTGCCGGAACCCCGCTGCTGCTGGCTACGCTGGGAGGTATTCTGAATGAACGCGCGGGCATAATCCAGCTTGGCGCAGAGGGACTGATGCTGATGGGGGCAGTGACCACCTGTATCGTCTATATCCGCAGCGGTAATCTCCTGCTGGCGCTCCTTGCGGCTATAGCGGTCACCGCAGTGCTCGGAATGGTGCATTCGTTCCTTTGTGTGACGCTGCGGGCGAACCAGACGATGTCCGGGCTTGCCATGACCCTGTTCGGCAGCGGCCTCAGCGCTTATCTGGGCAAGTCGATCAGCGGCCTGCCGCTGCCGGGGACTTCGCCCAAGCTGAACCTCAGCTGGCTGAGCGGGATACCGGTCATCGGGGATATTTTTGGCCGGATGGATTATTTGACCTGGTTCAGCCTGCTGCTGGTACTGGTGCTGCATCTGCTGATCCATCACACCTCCTGGGGGCTGCATCTGCGGGCCGTAGGGGACAGCCCGGCGACTGCTGATGTTATGGGCATCCGTGTGCAGCTGATCCGCTACAGTTATGTAACGGCCGGTGCTGCACTGATTGGCTTAGCGGGGGCGGATATGGTGCTGGCTTACGCGCCGACCTGGAATGAAGGCCTTACGGCCGGCCGCGGCTGGATTGCCGTCGGGCTGGTTATCTTCGCCAGATGGAATCCGCTGCGCGCGCTCTTCTGCGCTTATTTCTTCGGTGCACTTGATTCGCTCGGCTTCCGCATCCAGCTGCTGGGCAGCGTGATTCCGTCTTATTTCCTCAAGATGATCCCTTATATCGTAACGATTCTGGTGCTGATGTATCTCGGCTACCGCAACCGTAACAAGCCTTCAGGCACCCCGGAATCGCTGGGCACACCTTATGTCCGTGAGCAGCGGTTCTAAGAGAAAGAAAGCAGGCAGGTAATAGAGACTTCACTTATCGTTTGGTGCTATAATCATTCCAATCTTCCATTTCTTGTAGTTCGAACATCTAACCAGCAGAGAAACCGCTATTTCCGGCGCAGAGTAAAAGTAGATGACTTGAATACAGCAAATGGACTTTTTTTACCCTTTTACAGAGAATATTATTGAATTAGTGGAAAAATATGTATAAATGGTCGAAAGCGGGGCGGGAATATGAGCGCAGAAACGGATTCATTAACAATAGACAAAATTAACGGAATGGATAAAAAACAGTTTGTGGCGGCACTTGGCGGAATCTTCGAACATTCACCCTGGGTGGCAGAGGGGGCTTACCAGCATGTTCCGTTTCGTTCGGTGGAAGAGCTGCACAGTGTGATGCTGGAGACGGCACGGAGTGCGCCGCGCAGCCAAATTGAAGCCCTGTTAAGATCCCATCCCGATCTGGCAACGAGACTTCAGGTTACCCCGCTGTCAGCGGCGGAGCAGCAGGGAGCGGGCCTGGACCGGCTGACGCCTGAGGAGTTCAAACGGCTCACGGAACTGAATGCGGCATATACGGAGAAATTCCGTTTTCCATTTATTCTGGCCGTACGAGGTAAAAACAAGGATGACATCATAAAGGCGATCGGGGAACGGGTTAACCGTCCATTGGAGGAGGAATGGGAGCTGGCGCTTCATGAAATCGGCAAAATCACCGGTTTCCGGCTGCATGATCTGCTGCCTGAGCCTGAGGGCACACAGTCATGAGCGGCCGGCTCACCACCCATGTGCTGGACCTGGCCCGGGGAGTGCCGGCGGCCGGGATGGCACTGGAGCTCTGGAAGCTTGACGGCGCTGCCGGCGAGCTGTTGCGGGAAACGGTGACGAACAACGACGGCAGACTGGATATCCCGTTGCTGGAGGGTAGCGAGCTTATTCCCGGCAGCTATGAGCTGCTATTTATGGCCGGAGACTATTTCCGCGGCAGTGATCCGGCAGATGTGGGTGCTTCAGGAGCCGCAGCGGATTCTAATATTTCTTTTCTCGAACAAATTCCGATCCGCTTCAATATAGTCAATCC
>CAKMKL010000407.1 GCA_927443375.1 uncultured Paenibacillus sp.
GATAGTGAGGTGTGAGATTTGAATAACGGAAGAATGACGTTCCGCTTTGATATGAACCAGGACAAGAGCGGACAAGCACCGCAGGATATAAGTGCAGGCGGCGGAGATCTCGGCACGGCGAAGGATTATAGCAGGACGCAGCAGCGTGAGGAGACAAGCCCTTTAGAAACTTGGTTCTATAAGGATGTTGAAGTAGAGCCTGTTGTCCAGTATCCTGAATTCGCGTCTCCTGACGAATCGGAGAACTTCGGGGATATCTCCTACTCCGGAGTCAGTTATGGAGGCTCTTACCAGACCCGCCGGCCCACACAATGGTGGAAATTCGCACTTCCTGTTGCCGGAGCACTGGGGATAGGAGTGTTGCTGGGCTACGCGGCGCTGAACTTTATCAGCGGTGTGAATGATGGCAACAGCGGAGCTGCGGGAGCCAATACGGCAGCCGTGCAGAGCCAGGGGAATACTTCTTCCGGCCAGCAGGCTACCAGCGGTACCGGGCTGCCGGACACCCCTGCTGCAGGCCGCATACCCGTAGCAATTGCAGAGCAGAGCTATTATCTGCTGCAATACGGTGTGTTCAGTACCCCGACAGGAGCCCAGCAGGCGCAGCAGGAATTACTCGCCGCGGGACTCGCCGCCGGTTTCGATCCTGAGGGAGGCAACCGGGTCTATGCCGGAATGTCGCCTGACCGCGAGCAGGCCAAGCTGCTTAGCAGCGGACTTAAGAATCAGGGGATTGAGCTGTACGTAAGAGAAGTGACATTGCCGGCCGCGGATCAGGCTGCTTTTGCCGGGGCCTCTGAGACTGTGAACAGCTACTTTGCTGCCAGCGGGAAGCTGGTGAATGAGCTGAGCAGCCTGTCTGCTTCGTTGCTTAGCGGAGCGGGCGGGATCGTAGACAGCGCTGCTGTCAGTGATCTTCATATGCAGTGGAATGAGGCTGTCAAAGGACTGGAACCGGGTCTGACTGCCGAGGGGAAGAGCCTTTGTGCAGGGCTGGAGAAATCCGTGAGCCAGGGAATTGCAGCACTAAACGAATATAATAAGAATCAAGCGCAAGGACTGCTCTGGGAAGTGCAGGATTCGATGATGAGCTTCCTGGCAGGCCAGAAGAGCCTGCTCTCCTTGCTTAGTTAGCAGGAAAAATAGTATCCCCCGGCCCGGTGTCCCGTCCTGGCCGGGGGATTTTTGCTACCCGGAGCATCCAGTTTCAATAGGCTGAATGGTAATCATTACCGATGTGGATTTTGAGTTTGTATTGAACTCAGTTTCACCGTATAATAATTAAGGTGTCAAAAAATGGCGAGGGAAGACGTGGATGAAGAAGAAAAATGTAGGAACACTGCTGTTATTTCTTATTCTGGGCTGGCTGGCCGGGGCATGGATCGCCAAGCTGCTGGAGCCTGTAAAAGCCCTGTCTTTTCTTACAGCCCCGACTGTTCTTAAGTGGTCGCCGCAAGCCGATTTGGACATCATAACCTATGATATCACTATTCATTTGAAATTGTGCCTGCTCAGTCTCGCCGGTATCATTACAGCCGTATGGCTGTACCGCAGACTGTAGCTTTCAGCTGCTGACTTCAGAAGGGACGTTTATACAGTGGAGCATGATAACTCACGACTCATTATCCTTGCCTCAGGCTCACCTCGCCGCCGGGAACTCATGTCGAACCTTGGCTTGCCTTTCGAGGTGCTGGTCAGCGACGCTGACGAGAGTACGCCGCCGGACTTTACACCGGAGATGATCGTGCATACGCTCGCTTTACGCAAAGCAGAAGCCGTATTACCTGCCGCCGGAGAGCGGAATGCCGTTATCGTCGGCAGCGACACCATTGTCGTGCTGGATGGCAAGGTGCTCGGCAAGCCGGTGGATGAGCAGGACAGCAAAGCCATGCTGAGCATGCTTCAGGGCCGGACTCATCAGGTGTATACCGGCGTGGCCTGCATCGGGCTGCCCGACGGTAAGTCCGAAGTGGCGCACCGGGTAACCTCAGTAAAGATGAGAAAACTCTGCGAAGAGGAAATCTCTGCTTACATAGCGACCGGAGAGCCTGCCGACAAAGCCGGCTCCTATGCGATACAAGGCCTTGGCGCCACTTTGGTGGAAGAGATTGAGGGCTGTTATTTTAACGTGGTCGGATTACCGTTGTCGCTGCTTGGCGGCATGCTGACCCGGTTTGGGATTTCTGTACTGAACCGGCAAGGATAGCAAGGAGAGAGGGATAGGGATGGAGTCGCAATCATTTATGCTGCGGGACCTCCCCCATGAAGAACGACCACGAGAGCGCATGATGCACTATGGGGCGGAATCACTTAGTCAGGCGGAGTTGCTGGCTATACTGCTGCGTACGGGTACACGCCGGGAATCGGCTATTCATATTGCCCAGCAGCTGCTGAACAAGTCTGGCGGTCTGCGCGGGCTTGCTGACATGAGTATTGAAGAATTGACGAATATCAAAGGCATCGGCCCTGCCAAGGCGGTGCAACTGAAAGCTGGCATAGAGCTGGGCAGGCGGATGGCGAATTCAAGGCTTACTGAGCCGGTCACCATTCGTTGCCCGCAGGACGCAGCAGAGATTCTGACGGAGCAGCTGCGTTATTTACAGAAGGAGCACTTTGTCTGTCTGTTTTTGAATACGAAGAATCATGTAATATCGCAGGAGACTTTGTCTATGGGGAGTCTGAACGCCTCTATTGTGCATCCGCGGGAGGTGTTCCGGGCAGCCATGAAATGCAGCAGTGCAGCGATAATCTGTGCTCATAACCATCCAAGCGGCGATCCTACGCCAAGTCCCGAGGATATCGCCCTGACGTCAAGACTGATTCAGGCAGGCGAAATTGTCGGAATCGATGTGCTGGATCACCTGATTATCGGGGACAGCCGGTTTATTAGTTTGAAAGAAAAAGGGTACATGTAATATAATTGTCCAGATTCACTAGGAAAAGGAGAATACAAGCATGTTAGGTGGTTTTACGAAAGATCTTGGAATTGACCTGGGGACAGCGAATACGCTTGTCTATGTACGCGGTAAGGGGATTGTAGTCAGAGAGCCTTCCGTGGTGGCCATTAATACAGACACCAAAACGATTGAAGCTGTAGGCGAATCCGCCAAAAAAATGATCGGCCGTACCCCGGGGAATATCCGTGCGATCCGCCCGATGAAAGATGGCGTTATCGCAGACTTTGATACAACAGCGACAATGATTAAATATTTCATCCGTCAGGCACAGAAGCAGCGCTCTATGTTCCAGCGGCATCCGAATGTAATGGTTTGCGTTCCTTCCGGCATTACTGCGGTTGAGCAGCGTGCAGTTGAGGATGCGACCAAGCAGGCGGGCGCACGTGAGGCTTACATTATCGAAGAGCCATTTGCTGCAGCAATCGGTGCGGATCTTCCGGTATGGGAGCCTACAGGCAGCATGGTTGTAGATATCGGCGGAGGAACTACAGAGGTTGCAGTCATCTCGCTTGGCGGTATTGTTACCAGCCGTTCTGTGCGTGTGGCCGGCGATGAAGCAGATGAGTCGATCATTCAGTACATCAAACGCCAATATAACCTGATGATCGGGGAACGCACTTCGGAGCAGCTTAAGATGGACGTAGGTTCTGCACTTCCGCTGGAGAAGGCTGAAACGATGGAAATCCGCGGCCGTGATCTGGTAACCGGACTGCCGAAGACACTCACTATTACATCTGATGAGATCTGTGAAGCCTTGTCGGATACGGTGAATGCGATTGTAGAAGCAGTAAAAGTGACGCTGGAGAAATGTCCTCCGGAGCTGGCTGCCGATATTATGGACCGGGGCATTGTGCTGACCGGCGGCGGTGCGCTTTTGCGGAACCTGGACAAGCTGCTGGCACGTGAAACGGGAATGCCGGTAATCGTTGCCGAGAATCCTTTGGATTGCGTAGTTATCGGAACAGGCAAAGCGCTTGAGAACATTCATCTGTTCAAGAGCCGCAACAATACGGGACTTCGTCCTAAACGATAGGATATACTGCTGCATGTGCACATCAACCCCTGATATGGGTGAAATACGGTTGTTAGAGGGTGTTGAAACTGTTTAAGCTGTTTAACAATAAACGTCTGTTCATCCTGCTGATTACACTGGTAATGTTCATCGTGGTTATGGGCTTCAGCCTTGGCGCAAGGAAAGCCTTGTCCTGGCCGGAGAATTTCCTCAGGGATACAACCGGATTCGTGCAAAGTTTGTTCTACAAGCCCGCTGGATATGTAGCGGGCTTGTTCCAAGATATCGGGAATCTGCATGATCTTGCAGAGGAGAACGAGCGGCTCAAAATTCTGGCTGCCCAGTACGCACGGGATAAAGCGACCTACAACTTCATAAAAGCAGAGAATGAGAATTACAAAAAAGAGCTTGAATTCCGTGAGGCCCAGAAAAAGCTCTACCAGTATGAGCTGCATATTGCTCAGGTTATAAGTTTGACGACTGAGCCTAGCAATAGCTCGATAGTGATTGATCTTGGCTCGAAGGACGGAATCAAACCTAATATGTCTGTAATTTCTGTGGAAGGCTTGGTCGGTGTCATCAGTCAGGTAAGTAATTTCACTTCAACTGTGAAGCTGATGACAATGATGGATGCAAATGATCCTAATTCCCAGCCGCCGATTGCTGCAACTGTACTGAATAAAGAAAAGTTAAGCTTTGGGATGATTGAAAGCTATGACCAGCAAACTGGATTGCTTAAGATGAACAAGATTCCGGTAGGGGACCCTATCACCCCGGGAGATACCATTATTTCTTCCGGCAACGGCGGCGTGTACCCGCGCGGATTGACCATTGGTATAGTGAAGAGTGTCCAGGAAGGTGAGTTCGGCTATACCTCGACTGCGCTCATTGACCCTACGGCTGACTTTCAGAATTGGAAGGATCTGTTCGTGGTGTTTACGGAGGAGCGTGTGGAATAGTGAGGATGCGCAGATCTGTTCTTGTACTGTTATTGTTTCTTTTATTTATTCTTCAGGGCACCATTCTACCCTGGCTGCTTCCGGATGCCTGGGAATTGCGGATTATTCCTAATCTTGTTTTTATCGTGATCCTGTTTGTAACGATCTACCATCACCGGCATACGGCACTTATCTTAGGGCTGTCTTTCGGCATGCTGCATGATATTATTTACTACGGAAGAATATTGGGTGCCCATTCCTTCGCAATGGGATTGTCAGCTTATCTGATTGGCCTGATCTTCCAGATTCCGCGCGCGCCGCTTCCGCTGATGATGACAGTTGTGCTGCTTGGCAGTCTGCTGGAGGACAGTATCCTGTTTGCGATTTACAGTGTGTTCAATCTCAATCAGGAGCCCTATAACTGGGCGCTTCTGAACTATATGCTTCCAACCATGCTCTTTCATTTTGCCGCTGGATTACTCTTATACATTCCGGTAAGGCGTCAGCTGGAATTATTGAAGAAAGAGACCCGCAAGGAAGAACCGGCATAACCGGGCTCCGCATTTTCTTTCACGCAAAGAAGGAATTTACCTGACCCGGAACGAATGAATGAGGATGGGGGGACAGGCATATGACAGTAAAATCCAAGCATGTAAGGATTAAGGGCATCAAGGACGGCCTGGTATTCCTGCTAGACGACAAGTGTCCCTTTGAAGATCTCTTAAGCGAGCTTCGCTATAAGCTGGAGCACAGCCATCAAAATATTTTAACAGGTCCGATTGTGCACGTGGATGTTAAGCTGGGGAGCCGCCCCGTCACCGATGAAGACAAAGCGGCCGTGCTGGAGATTCTAAAAAGTCAGGGTAATCTGCTGATTCGCTCTATTGAAGCGGTTGAAGATCAAGGTAATGTAGATCCTGAGGCCTTGTTCCTGATGAGCGGTATGCTTCGTTCCGGGCAAGTCCTGCATCACCAGGGCAATCTGTTGTTTCTGGGCGATGTGAATCCGGGAGGTACAATTACCTGTTCAGGTGATATTTATATTCTCGGAGCACTCAGAGGCATGGCTCATGCCGGAGTGGACGGCAATCAGGATGCGATTATTGCCGCTTCTTTATTGTCACCGACACAGCTGCGGATCGCCGATGTCATTAGCCGGCCTCCGGATGAATGGGGAACCCGGGAGAGCAGCATGGAATTTGCCTATTTATCGAGCGGCGCTATGCAGATCGACAAAATTCATAATATAGTCAAATTACGTCAGGGTTTAAATGTGTTTAAAGGGGTGTAGCCTCCATGGGAGAAGCGATTGTCGTAACCTCGGGCAAAGGCGGAGTTGGCAAAACAACCACAACAGCCAACATTGGAACCGCACTTGCATTGCAGGGCAAAAAAGTATGTCTGGTTGAT
>CAKMKL010000408.1 GCA_927443375.1 uncultured Paenibacillus sp.
CTGCAACACAAATTATATTGATTGAACTTGATAATAAATATTTAGGGAGAAGTGACGGAAGGGAATTTTGGAACTGGAGGAGCGCCAGCGTCCGCCTTTGTCTCTGGATTTCAACCGCTTGCAGCGGTATAAATCAAGAAATCTGGAGACAACAGCGGCCGGAAGTCCAAACATTCACTGTAGTCACGGACAAACCCCAAATAAAAATATCCCAATTCAATCTATATAATAGAACTAAACCCAAACTTCGTTCGCCGTCTCAACGACCAGCCGGATCTTATCCCACTGCTCTTCCTCTGTTAGGATGTTCCCTTCCTCCGTCGAAGCAAAGCCGCATTGCGGGCTGAGGCACAGCTTCTCGATGCTCACATATTGGGCAGCCTCGGCAATCCGAAGCTTTAGCTGCTCCTTGCTCTCCAGCCCCCCATGTTTGGTGGTAACCAGGCCAAGCACTACAAACTGGTCACGGATAAACCGCAACGGAGCGAAGTCTCCTGAACGTTCATTGTCATATTCAAGGAAAAAGGCATCGACCTGCGTCTCGCCGAACAACACTTCGGCTACCGGCTCATAACCGCCCGCAGCAAACCAGGTGGACCGGAAATTACCGCGGCACACGTGCAGCGCGATCGTCATATCTTCAGGTTTGCCGGCAATACTCTCGTTAATAAGACGCACATAATCCTTAGCAAGCTGCTCCGGATCGACTCCCCTGCTGCGGAGATGAGCCCGGTGTCTTCCACTGGAAAGCGTACCCCAGGTGGTATCATCCAGCTGCAGGTAACGGCACCCTGCATCATAGAACGCTTGAATTGCAGCCTTATATACAGTAATAATGTCCTGATACAGCAGCTGCTGATCGGGATATATTTCATTCCCGTTATAATCCTGCACAAAGTGGAACAAGGATGGGGCCGGGATCGTCATTTTGGCTATAGTCACCCCTGCCATCTGCTGCAGCTGCGTAAAATGGGCAATCATCGGATGATCCTCAAACGCGATTTTGCCGGTAATCTTAAAGCTCTCAGCCCGCTGAGTACTTTCCTTGGAGCCGATGCCCTGATTGAGGATGATTTTTTGAGTCCCTCTAATCCCCAGGAAGAAATCAAGATGCCACCACGAACGGCGGAATTCCCCATCGGTAACTGCCTTGAGGCCCAACGCCTTTTCATGCTTCAGCAGTTCAGCAATCTCCTTATTCTCTATTTCGTGAAGCTGTATAGCTGTAATATCGCCCTGTTCATACATGCTGCGGGCTGCCTTAATTTCGTCACTGCGCAGGAAGCTGCCGACGATGTCATAACGAAAGGGCGGAGCATTTCTGGCGGAACCGGTTATTGGACTGATCATACGTCCCTCCTGCTGTTATAGTAAGAATTGATTCAAGTCGAAGTAACTGCTTGCGACCAGATCATTTAATAGTTCGATATAGCTCGACATGATTTCACTGGGTTTGCGGTCCTTATGAGTAATCCAGCCGACGGTAAACACTTCATTGCTGTCATACGGGATGGTCACCAGGCCGTTGCCGTTCAATTCGGAAGCCATGATACCTGTACCTATTGTATATGAATCGGTACCTAGCAGCAGGTTTGTAAGGGTTGCCCGGTCGGTTACCTTTATATTCTTCTCAATCTGGGTGAAGCTAAGCATTTCTTCTGAGTAGTGTAATGAATTGTTGTCTCCCTGCTCAAAGGTAATATACGGAAAAGGGAGGATGTCGTCCAGGATAAGGGTCTCCTTGGCGGCCAGCGGATGTCCGGCTCTGACATAGACATGCGGATTCGTGTTGAACAGCGGGGTGAATTTGAGATTCCCGTCGCTGAACAGCTTATTCATTACCTTATAGTTGCTTTCATTGATATACAAAATCCCGAGATCACTGCGCAGTGTCCGTACATCCTCAATAACTTCGTAGGTCTGTGTCTCACGCAGGCTGAAATTATATTCCGACACATTGCGTTCCTTCATCAGATGCACAAAAGCATCAACAACAAAAGCATAATGCTGGGTGGACACGGAAAAATAAACCGGGCTGCGTTTCTTGCCGGTATACCGGTTCTCCATGAACTCGGTCTGCTCAATAATCTGCCTTGCATAGCCCAGGAACTCCATGCCTTCCGCTGAAATGCTGATTCCCCGGTTAGTCCGTTCGAAAATCGTTATTCCCAGCTCGCTCTCCAGTTCCTTGATGGCATTGGAGAGACTGGGCTGTGACACAAAAAGCCGTTTGGCCGCTTCGTTCATAGAGCCGCTGTTGGCAATCTCAATGGCGTAGCGGAGCTGCTGCAATGTCAATCCTGTTCCCCCTCTAATCAAAGGCTGAGGCCCTGTGCGTATCTAGTTATTTTATTAGCATATCCTTACTTGTTGTACTACGTCTACTACTCTCTTAAAATCTATCGTTACTGTGTCCGCTTCTTGGCCGCATCGATCTGCGAAGGATCAAGCCCTTCCCAAATATTCGCAATCTGTGCCTGCTCCGGATGCTCAAAGACGAGAAATGCCGTAGGCAAATAACGTTCACCATATTGCGAAGAAGGTTTATTAACGATTTCATTATCTTTGACCAGTACCGTCGATGATCCGCCGTCCAGATTCGCGGCAATTACCGCTCCATGCTTCAGCATGATCTGCTGGACATCATAGAGGTTCGCACCGATGCTGTAACCCGGCTGTCGACCGTCGATGACAACAAACAGCAGCGCTCCATCCGCACGCTGGCCCATAGCTGTTCTTGGCGCAATTCCCCAGCCTTCGGCTGCGTTCTTGATCAATCCCTTGCCATTAACGATAATCCGCGGCTGAAAAGATACAGCTTCCTGCACACCAAGCTTACTCAGCTCTTCCAGCGAATAATTTCCTGCGATCATTTTGCCCTGTTTATCCAGGCCTACTATCTGTGTAGATTTCTTGCCGCCAAGGCCATTATAAAATAACTTTCCCTGCGAGACGACCAGCCCGATCGGTTTAAATCCGTTACCCTTCCAGTTTGGGTCGGCAAACCCTCCACCGTTTACTCCGGCAATCGCCCCGGTACGCTTGACCATACTGGATACTTTCTCGCCGGAGCCGATTTTGCCCGGAACACCTAACCGGACCTTCGTAGGATCATTGACCGTCATTACATAACCTGTATAACTAGTCCCTGACACCTTCTCAATCTCGACCAGCGGCTTCTCTGCTTCAACTTCAGGTGCAGGGGTTGCAATCGTATGGGTATCCTTCTCGTCGCCCATATGTACAAAACGCTGATTGTACTCGGCCACCCGATTCTTCAGCTCATCTTCACCAATTATATATTTCGCCATGTAGCGGTGTTGTGTCGTAATCAATGTGTCTGCGATCAAATAACGGAGATTATGGGCAGAAGGTGCAAAATACAGCCAGCCCCCGGCAGCAACCAGCAACACGATAAAGAACAGGAAGACTCTGGTGAGTCTGCGCAGAAAGCTTTTTTTCTTGCGTTTACGGACAGGTTTCTTCTTCTTTCGTACGTTTGAACGCTGGGGTAATGATGAAGTACTCACTTCTTTCTTCCTCCCTGGAGATGCATTTTATGGAAATCATGATAGAATCATATCTTCCCATGATAGACGATATCCCGGAAGTAAAGGTTTCAGTTTTTTAACTCTGTGATCCATATTTTGTAAAATAAAGAAAACCCTCTTAGAAAAGAGGATTCTGCTGCTCTAGTTATATTGGTTGCGGCGTGACAACACCGTTGCGATCAATACTATAAATATAAGGGAAAGCGCGAGAATCGTCAGTCCCTTACTCAATGAGGCTGGCTTCGTTACCGATATAGCTGCTGCCGACACTGCCGGTTTATCCGTTCTGGTGTTTAGGGGATTGTCTGTCGCCGCCGTAACAGTTTTCATGGAAGCTGTTGTAGCTATTTCCGGACTGTGATCTGCTCTGGCCAGAAAAAAGCTGTAAAATTCATTCGCCGTTGCTGTGACACCGGCAGCATAATTTTTGCCGGCAAATTGTGGTTCCAGCACCTTGTCCAGTATGCCTCTGATAAGCTCATTCGTCAGCGTCCTGTCTACATTTCTTCCCTGCAGCACATGGTAGTTGTCGCCTTCGATATCCAGCACCAGCAGCACATCCCTGGAACCGGCACGTATGGATGCAAATTTTGCGTACGTGTAATCCTGCAGGCTGCGGCCCCCGGTATTCTTCACAGTTACGATATAAATACCGCTTCCGGTCGTTGTTTTATAGAGGTTACTGGACTGGTTGAGATACAGCCTGGTTACCTGCGGAAGTACTCTGGCGTTGTCAGCGACATAATTGCCGCTCCCGAGCGGCTCTTTCCAAACCCCTCCTAGACGTTCAATTAATGCTCCATAGGTTTTCCGCGCGCCGGCCGCGTAATTTTTGTCCGCAAAGTCCGGCTCGAGTGACTCCGAGAGAATTTGTGACAAGCCGCTATCCGTTAACGTACTCTTCAGCCCGTCGCCCTGCAGTGCCCAATATTTATTATCTTTGACCGAGAGCAGCAGGAGGACTCCATTGTTCTTATCCGCCGAACCTATGCCCCAGCTGTTGAACAGCATGGTCGCATACTCTTCCATGGAAGCTCCCCCTGTGGAGTCAACCGTAACCAGCACAACCTGTGCTCCAGTCTCCTGGTGCAGCTTTACTCCGTAATTGACCATATAGTTCTCTGCCTTTACGTCAATTACATTGGCAAAATCATTGACGTAGAACGATTCCGTAGGCTCCGGTACAGCCGGTTTTGCCCAGCTCAGCACCGGCAGCATCATACTCAGCATCATGGCGATTAATGCTATTTTGATAATCTTCTGATTCATCTGAATCCCCCTGCCCGTGTTATTGCTTGGTTAGCTAGATAATAGATTCTATGCGATGAAGAACACTAGTATGAGTTAATAGTCTCCTGAATGATTTAAAATCACATGCATGCATAAAAAAAATAGAACCAACCTGCCAGACGTAAGCCTGACAGGTTAGTTCTGTTTGATATTTTATATTTAGAACAACGTAGCCGGGATCAGCTTTCTTCCGCCTTTCACGAGCGTGGATTCCAGCATTTCTCCCTTATCGCCGCCAAAATACAGCTGCCAGTATACGCCGAAACGGACGCTGACATCATTCTTAACCAGCTCCGGCGGCGTGACGATGAGCCACTGGAACCTGAGTGCTTTGGAGATCTCAAATACCGGATCAAGCACGTTATTCGAGACCATCTCGCCGAACGGATTGTCATATAAGAAGACCGTCCAGCCTTTGTTCTCACGGTTAACCCGTTTATGCGTCATAATCATCATCGCTACCAGAAGCTGCACGGATTGGCGCTGACCGCCGCTTCCGACGGCTTCATCCAGGGCTCCGCGGTTAATAACCTCCCAGTCGGAGTAATGGAATTCTTCCGGGGCCGCATAGAGGAAGTAGTTCTCGGTGACCGGCTTGTACACCTGAAGAACAGGGAAACGGTTCTGCAATGCGGCATATACGATTTTTCCGTCATTGATAAGCTCCTTGACAGCAGCGGCCGGAACCTGCTCAATCTTCGGATATTTCTCCAGCAAACTGCTGATACAGCGGTTGAAATAGTCGCTGACCAGCGGTTCGATATCCTCCGTTGTCTTAGGTACAGTGATATTCTTATAATTCAGCCGGACCAGCGGAAAAGCATGCCCGTTCTCATTGTGGATGATCATCCGCCGTTCCATGCGCTTCAGGATATCCACAATTTGCACGACCCGTTTGGCGGCGCGCCCGACCCATAGCTTCCGGGACAGCTCCATCCCTTCCTTGTCACTGCGGATGCTCTCAATCTGATCCTGCGAACTCTGCAGCATGGAGTCAAGCACTTGCCGGGCAATAAAGAAATCATCCCAGTGAACGGTATTGAGCCGCTCCTGGATCTTGGTCTCCAGTTCGCTGTTCCATCCGCACTTGGCGAGCTTACTGCTTAAAGAAGATTTCTCTTCCTTCACTTTGCGGGAGATTTCGGCCCGTTCTCCGCGGCTTTTCTTGCTGTGCAGCAGCCAATCGGCTACCAACGGTTCACAATCTTCTCTTACGCGCAGCTGTATTTCTTCCGGCATTTCCCGCAGCTGTGTACGGCCTTCAACATGCGTATCCATTATCTTGCTCTGATTACCCAGCGTTTGAATCCACTGATCCATTGAAGATAAGGCCTGCTTACAGCTGTTCAGCAAATGCTCGTTTTCGCGGTTGCGCGTATTAACCTCTGCTTCTTTAGCATCGAGGGTTTCCTGCCAGATTTCCACCGGGCGTTCGTGTTTTTCTTTGATTGATTTTTCGGTTTTGCGCAGATCCTTCTGCAGGTTCTCTAATATGGTCTGGCAGCGAATAAAGGATTCACGTATGTTCTGGTAATCTTCATCCAGATTAGCCGTCTCATTCTTCTGGCGTACTCTCGCTGACATAATGGTTTCTGGAGTATCTGCAGGCTCAACTGTATTCTTCCATTGATTATCTACCTGATAAACGGAGGATTCCAGCTCGGCAATCTGCTCTCCGGCTCGTTTGATATTTCCCGCCCGTGTACGGATTTCCAGCTCATTCTGCGTTAAGGATTGCTGCAGACTTTCCACAGTGCTGAGCTGCTGCTGGAGGTTATTTTGTGCCTCAGGATCAAGCTCCTGCTCTTCTAAACCCGAACCCTCTGAAGGATGAAGTTCACTAGGAAAAACAATCTCCGGGAACCAGCTTTGCAGCCTCGGGAACAAGGAATAGCGGGTATCTCCAATCCAATTCACGCGCTGCTGAGCGGTGCTGTCCATTTCCGCTTTCAGCTGCATAATCCCCTGCTCTTTGGCGGCAATCTCTTTGCTTAGAACCTGTTTGCGTTCCACAGCGCTCTGCTTGTCCCTGTAGTCCTGCTCCTGCTTCTTCGTCCGTTCTTCCCACTGGCGCAGCGCCTGCACCCTTTGTTCAAGCCCGGTCTGCTCCAGTTCATTCTGAACCAGTTCTTTCTGAATGGCTGACAGAGTCTCTTCATTACTGCTAATCTCAAGATTCAAGCTGCTGAGCTTCTGGCTAAGCTCATCGCGGAGCAGTGCAAGTGAGCTAAGCTTGGCTCTGAGATTCATCGTGTGCTCGCCTTGGAACAGCCGCTCGAACTCCTGGCGGGCAGATTTCAGCTTGGAAAGGTAATTTTCCGCGTCCTGCAGCTCTTCCTCCTGCTCCTTCAGCCGGGAAGCGATACCGCGCTTCCAGTCCTGGAACCGTTCGGGTTGCAGAACCATCTGCGGTCCCTGATTGGATAACAGCCGGAAGGGCTCCACTGCCGTCCCAGCCATTTCTTCGCGGATAAAGACCGGCACAGCAGATTTGAGGATCATTTCCTTCAGAGCATCAGGAGGGATTTTATCCGCCTCACGCTGAGTAACAATAAGTCCGTACGGGAGGAGCGGATGACGTTCCAGCTCTTCCTCGCGGTTCAAATAAGATAAATCATTTAGAAAAGAACTGCCGAGCATGGAGGTAATCTTCAGCGCATCCAGTGTATCTTTCACGGTAAGAACATCTGCATTTGGCAGCCAATACACTTCCTGCTGCAGCTCAACATCCATCTGCTGATGGTAATACGCTCTTCTAAGACGTTTCGTCTGCTGCTCGGCATCCTCCAGCCTGCGGATAAACCGCTCCTGGATCGCAGCCTTGGCTTCAAACAATGCCGCCACACCCATTACCTGATGCTCTTCATATAGCTCAAGCAGCACGACCAGTTGTGACCATAGCTGTGATTCTTTGTTCATCTGCACTTCAAGCTGATTGTTCAGCTCATCACTTTGCTGATTCTGGGCGTTCAGTTTTACGCTAAGCTCTGCATGAGCTTTGTGCAGGCTGAACCGCTGGGCCTCGGCAAGCTTGCGTTGTTCCTGAAGTCCGGCGATACTGCCTTCAATCCCGTTTATAGCTATTAACGTCCGTTGAAGCGCTGCGCCTGGAGCGGACGCAGCTTCTTGTCCATGACGTGAGGTGAAGATGCCCATTTCCTCTGTAAATTGCCGGATAGCGCCGGTAAGCTCATTAATCCGGTTATCCAGTCCGCCCAGCTCCAGCAGGAAGCTTTCTCTTTCCTTTTGCAATCCCGCCTCTTCTGTCGTTAAGGCATGCTGGCGCTCAGCAAATATGGAAATTCGTTTCTGCCACAGCAAGGATACCTTATCCCACTGGGTACGCAGCTCATCCTTGGCGCCCTTAATTACTTCCTGTCGTTCCTTCATTTCAAGCGAACCCTCAATCGCTTCTATTTCCTTCTGCCACTGCTCGATCTGGCGGAGATGAACTTTGCGTTTGGCTAAGTAGTACGCCACTTCCAGATGTTTTTCCTTCTCGTTCGATTCATCCAGCCGCCCGCGTGCTCTTGCCTGATTGTCACTGATCCCCTTGAATTCATCCTGCTTCCGGTCATGTTCCTCTTTGCTGCGCAGATAGTTCAGGTTATCTGCCTCAAACCGCAGCTGGCGGGCTTCCTGATGCAGGCGGACCAGTTCATCTGCCTGCTCACGCCGCTTGTCCTCGGCAATTTTAAGCTCATCATGGATGACCGTAAAAATCTGCCGCCCCTGCAGTTCAGACTCCTGATAATCCCGCTCAGCCTCCGTTCCTTGCTTCACCAGTTCATAGAGCGGCGCAGCCAGCGAGGTAAATTCGGCAAAAGCCTTCTCCCGCTGTTCCAGCATCGGAAGCCGCTGGGCGACCGTCGCCGCGTCGAGGAACATCCGCTGCAGCGAGCCGTCTTCCTCACGAAGCCCTTCATTTAGGCTGGAGCCGATTTCCGGAATGATCAGCTTCTCGAACAGATTCTGGTTTGTGAAGGCATCATTTTTTTGAAAATAGCCTTTGATCCCGCCCTCTTCACCGTTAATTTTCTTCATGTTCCGCCACTCACCGATATGAATGTCCCGTTCCTGCAGGAAGTTGTAATATTTTTTGAGCTCCGAATTGCTGCTGCCGAATGGTACAATCTCCCCTCGGTGCTCGCGCACAAACTGCTGGATCGCTTCAAAACTGGCCGGTCCGTCTTCTGACTCATTGTAGAGAGGCAGGGTCGAAAGGGTAAGCTCCGCCTGCTCGTCATAATCCATTAGGGTGTATAGCAAATAGTCTACCTTGATCTCCAGCTGATCAACAGAACTGTGGGCAGTCATGGCAATGGCAGTCGTCATATAATCATTACGTTCTTCGTTATCCAGCTTCCACTCGATAGCGACATGGAAGGTATAGGGCTTGAGCTGCTTTTTGTGATTATGAAAGAAAGCCTCTACCTGATTCTCGTTATCTTTACCCCAAGCGGCTCTGGGAATCAGCAACTGAAAAATCGACTGCAGCAGTACGCCCTTTCCGCCGCCGTTCATCAGGGTGATCAGGGTGTTGGCCGGTCCTTCTTCGTTGCAGAGGTCAAGAACCATATCATCATATTTCTTCAGCATCTTCTCATACTTCAGTCCGGCGATTCGGATACGCTCAATGCGCGGCATGGGCTTCCCCTTCTTTCTCCGTCAAGGTCCGGCCGATCAAAGCTTTCAGTTCCTTGTAACGGTCAACATCGTGATACAGATACCGCATTCGTTCATATAATTCTTCGCGCGGGAAGATCCGCTTCTCATTCTCGGAAATGAACACCAGATGCTCATCCTCCAGCAGCTTCATCCCTTCATGGATCAGACCGATCCGCGAGCCGTACCCTCTGGATAAAGAATCTCCGTCCTCCTGGCTCTTGGTCTGCATATAGAGACTGGTCCATACCTTGTACATCGCCTGGATATCCAGACGCCACTGTTTGCTGAACGTCCCGTCTTCATCGAGTTCATTCCATGCCTGAAACAGTGAGGATACCTGGTCGGAAATCTGAATATAGGACATACTGTCCTGCCCGGGCTTGAAATGCTCCTCGTCCTGATCCATCTCCGCCAGAAATACCAGAATAATGACATTGATAATATGTAGATGGGTTTTACGCTCAACCCTTGAGTATTTGTTCCGCAGCTGGGTGAAGTTGGTGGCAAATCCCGAACCGAGCGGATTCACAAGCAGATGCAGGCGGTGTCCGGAATTCATGATCCGGCAGCCTCCCTCCTTAGCCAGGTACTGCAGGGCATCGTAAGCCCCGGTATCCTGCAGGCATTCCGCCGCGGCGGGATCATCAAGTGAAATAACTTTCCGGCGAAGCAGATCAAAAAACAGCCGGGAGGCCATCTGTAATTGTTCTAATGAATAGCTCATGCTCTAACCTCTCATCTCTGTACTATAGTAATGGTATAAGGGCTCATTTCCAGCCCCGCCCATCTGACGGCTTCATTACGCCGTTGTCCGGCAATTGTGGTTCTAAGCACTTTGCCGCGCAGTGTCTCCAGCTCAGGATGTGCTGCGAGCAGATGCTGGATTAACCGCTGGCATTCGTCCGTTCCACCCGGGCTATCCGCTTCAAGCTCCTGAACCCTAATCTCCGTGTGGAAAAACTGTACCCATAAGTCGACGGCATCCGGCGTCCGGGCCCATTGCAGCTTTGCCTCCTCCGGGAAGGCATCTGCTGAAAATGTAAACCGCCCCGCTTCAGCCAGCTCCGTAAATACAGGAAGCCACAGCTCAGCGACTTCGTCCCACGGGATCGACTTCGGCACATAAGCAGCCTCCTGCTCTTCTCCTTCATCCTCCGGCTCATCAAACAAATCCTCCGGCAAAAAGCCGACATCCTGCTCCTCCCAAGCCCAGGCGAGAGGATAGATGAAGTCCTGATGCGGCGCAAACAGCCCGCTGACCAGGAGTTCCAGGCTGTCCCCGCCGGGCAGGCCCTCACTCTTAACCCATTCCTCCCAGACATTCGTCCGGAAATTAAAGCCTGCTGCTCCCCAGAACAGCTCCGGAAAATTCAGTCTTAAGTTCGTCTCGGCTTCAAAAATACTCAGGACGACCTCAGCCAGCTCATCATGCACTTTACGCGAGAGCTCCACCCGTTCGGACAGCAGACGCAGCTCGTTAAAGTCGATGACATCCTTCTCGTCATTGGCCAGCCGGGCCAGCGAGCGGTGAATATTATCGAAGTGCTTGCGTTCCTCGTCAAACTGCTGGTGAATCTCCTCCAGCCGCTGATGCCGCATTACGCCATATTCGCTGAAGATATGCTTCGGATTGCGGCGCAAAGCGCTGCGGTATTCCTGCTGCTGCTGGGTCATCTTCCGTACACGCGAAATGAGCTCATTCACATCCTGCATCGCCCGGGTTACACGCCCATGCTTAATATGCATCTGTATCTCCAGCAGCTTAATGCTGATCTGAAATTCATCGATGATCTCATGGCTCATGAAGATCAGCTCCAATGCATATTCGGAGAGCCTGTAAATGGTTGTACCATTCTCTTCCCAGCTGCTGCGGGTTGCATCCTCGTCAACTGTGAAGTATTTATACTTCTGCACGGTCATCTGCCGGGTGTGGTCGTCATAATACACCGCTTCAAAGTCACCTCCGCTGCCGCTCCACAACAGCCCGTCAACCAGCCGTTCCACAGATTCGGGCGTGCCAAGTCTGGCAATATCGAAGCGTTCCAATGAACTCCATGCCAGAGCGATAATATCTTCTTTAGATCGCTGCTCGTTCGATTCCAGCTCCAGGTAGTAGACCTGCAGCAGCACGCTGAGCGCAATCATCTCCTTATAAGGCTGAAGTTCACCCAGATTCATGCCTGCACCAAGGCTCCATAGGGGATTGAGCCGTTTATTCCGATCACCAAAATCTGTCCAGTTCATGCTTCCTCCAACCTCGCCATCACTTCGTAATTAAGCACTTCCTGGGGAATCCGTCTGTTTTCTGTGAGCAATTGCATTAGGCAGGCCAACAAATCAGGTTCTTTCGCAAACTCCTGAGTCACGATCTCTAAATGCAGAGGCGGACACGGCTGCTGTTCTTTTAGATATGTATAAGAATTTTTGGCATGACCAATCATTTGAATATAAACAGGCAGTGCCAGATGCAGATTCAACCCGGCATATTTGAGCTTTAAGTTCCCGTAAATATCCCAGCCGGTCTTATCCATATCGCCGACATATAGAATTTCCGCCTGACTGGTATCAACTTTCAACTCTTGAAGATAGAGCAGACTGCTGACAATTTTCCAGCCTTCACCGTAGATCAGCATATCAGGTGTGATGCCGCATACCGGCTTCCCCTGTAGAACCAATCGTTTGGCGGAATCATAAAAAGAATGGTTTTCGGAAATCAGGATACAACGAACCGGCCCTTGCGTCTGGATATAAGATTCAAAAAGCTCCCGGACAATCACTGCTTTTAGAGAGTCCAAAGTAACTCCGATACGGGAGAGAAACTGAACTCCTTCATCTTCAGATAGCCATTTCTCCTGATCAAACAATTCAAGCGAACGCTCTTCCCTTGTAACATACATCCGGTCGTTGGCCGTTCTCAAAAAATTATACACACGTTCTATGTAACTCCATATAAGCTCTGATTGTTCTTCCGGATGATTTTTGTAATAATCCAGTTTCAGCAGTCTGGAGTCGAGAACCCGCAGCATATCTGCTTCACTCCAGCTAGTAAAAGATGAAGCTGTCTCAGACAGCCAATAGGCAGATCTCAAGCGGGTAGTTTTGTATTGCTTACTTATGGCTAATGGCGTTAAATAACCTTCAGCAACCAATTGCTCAAGCCCGTCCGCAAATTTCGTCAACCCGCCAGCATCAACGTAATCTGAGGAATATTCAAAAGTACCAATGATCTCTTTTTCCAGCCGGTCGACCAGAATCTTATGTCTGCTTTTGCGGACTGATTTATACTTACGCTCTAGCTCCTTCAATATTCTATCCTTCAATCCATCACCCTCATAAAATAACATAAACCCATATCCGCCCTTACAGGGAGTAACATGGGTCAGAAACCGCGAATAACCAACCGTTACCCGGGGAATATATGTTTCTATTATATCAATTAAACAGGCATAAAAAAAGAGCCGTTCGACGGCTCTTGCTTCATATATAATGCGGCCTGGATTACTGCCTGCTGTATTTCTCATGCAGCAGATAATGCAAATTCGCTTTTACCGCCGGCCACTCTTCATCGATGATGCTGTACAGCACATTATCCAGCACGGCCCCGCCTGAAGTGATCCGGTGTTTGCGAAGGACGCCTTCTTTTACCGCACCAATCCGTTCGATGGCTCTTTGGGACCTCAGATTATCACCGACAATCGTGAAGTTGACCCGGATCAGTTCCATGTGCTCGAAGCAATACTGCAGCAGCAGTGATTTGGCCTCCGTATTGACCGGCGTTCTCCAGTAGTCCGGAGAGATCCAAGTACAGCCGATTTCCGCATTCCGGTGAGTCCGGTCGATATGCATAATCCGCGAGGTACCGGCGATTCTGCCCGTCACAAGATCAATCATCACAAAAGGCAGGTCATGCCCCTTCTCTTTACCCGCAAGTGCCGTATCAATCAGCTGCTCTACTTCACCGGCAGACGTTATTTTCCTCCAGGTAAACTCCCAAATTTGCGGGTTGTTCAGCATGGCGGTCAACTCTGCCTTATGTGCTGCTTCCATAGGAACCATTTTAATAAAAGTGCCGTTGAGCTGTCTGATGTTATCCGAGATCACGAAGCTGCCTCCTATATTTTGATTAATCACGCTGTAATAGCTAGCTCCAACCGCCGCTTAAGTTCAGTTTCTATTAAATTATAAAATACATCTATCCCTACGTCTGCATCATTTATATAAAAGAACAACCCCGTTTATGTAAAAACGGAGCTGTTCAGTTGATACCTTTTTTAATGAAGGAACAATTAACTTCTATCAGCAATCTCAGCAGCAATCTGCCGGACAATCTCTTCTATACTCATTGTCCCGGCATCGCCCGCAGCACGTTTTCTAACGGAGACTGTAGCAGATTTCTGCTCATTATCACCGAGGACGAGCATATACGGTACCTTTTCAAGCTGGGCTTCGCGGATCTTCAGACCAAGCTTCTCATTGCGGTCATCCACCTCAGCTCGGATTCCGGCGGCCGCCAGTGCCTGCTTCACTTGAAAGGCGTAATCTGCATGATTTCCGGAGACGGGCAGCAGCTTGGCTTGCACCGAAGACAGCCACAGCGGAAAAGCACCGCTGAAATGCTCAGTGAGAATTCCGATGAACCGGTCAATCGAACCGTATACAGCACGGTGAATGACGACTGGCCGGTGTTTCTGTCCGTCTTCGCCGATGTAATTCAGGTCGAATTTCTCCGGCATCTGGAAATCCAGCTGCACCGTTCCGCACTGCCAGCTTCTCTTGAGCGCATCCAGAATGTGAAAATCGATCTTCGGCCCGTAAAACGCTTCAACTGGCCAAATTAAAGTATTTAAGCTCATGAGTGTAG
>CAKMKL010000409.1 GCA_927443375.1 uncultured Paenibacillus sp.
CTGCTCCTTCATTCCTGGATTTGAAGAGCAGGTTGTAGGCATGGCTACTGGCGATTTCAAGGATGTTGAAGTTACTTTCCCTGAGGCTTACCATGCAGAGAACCTTGCCGGTAAAGCAGCAGTATTCAAAGTGAAGCTGCATGAAATCAAACGCAAACAGCTTCCTGAACTGGATGATGAGTTCGCTAAGGATGTAAGTGAATTCGATACGCTGGAAGAATACCAAGCAGACCTGAAGGCACAGCTGGAATCCCGCAAACAGGATGAGCTGAAAGGCGTTCGCGAAACTGCAGTAGTTGATGCAGCGGCTGCTAATGCAGAAGTTGAAATTCCTGAAGCAATGATCAACAGCGAAGTTCAGAACATGGTTCGCGATTTCGACAACCGTCTTCGTCAGCAAGGCATGAACATGGACATGTTCCTCAGCTTCTCCGGCCAAACCCGTGAAGATCTTGAAGGCCAGATGAAGAGTGATGCCGAGAAGCGCGTTCGCAACAACCTGGTGCTTGAAGTGATTGCCAAGGAAGAGAACATCGAAGTTTCCGAAGAAGAAGTAAACCAAGAGCTTGCGACTATGGCTGAATCCTTCAAACGTTCACCTGAAGAAATCCGCAGCATCCTGGCAGCCAACGGCTCCCTGAACAGCTTGAGCGAAGAAATTTCTCTGCGCAAAACCATCGACCTGCTGATTGCAAGCAGTGTGGAAGTTGAAGCAGCAGAAGAAGCTCCAGCAACAGAAGAAGCAAGCGCTGAGTAATATTGTTCCATAAGTCCATTTTACCTAGAACGGCCAAGCAAGTGGGCCTCCATAAATAGCAATCAATAAGGCACGTAAGTTCTGTTACGTGCCTTATTTTTTATCGGCGGCTGCACGTTTGGGTGTACATAACCGGAAGCGGGTTGGCATTCTGTCTGGAAGTGCGCTATAATGGCAGGCACGCGGGTTATTACGTTATTTTCGAACCAGTGAAAAAATGACATCCCGCCCCGAACGTGTTAAAATATTTCTGAAACGGAAAGACTAATCTGTATAGAGAAAAGAGGTTGGTGGCATGAGTTTGGTACCTATGGTTGTGGAATCAACAAGTCGTGGAGAACGCTCATACGATATCTATTCCAGATTGCTTAAGGACCGCATCATCTTCCTGAGCAATGCGATTGACGATGATGTCGCCAATCTGATTATTGCCCAGTTGTTGTTCCTGGCAGCAGATGACCCAGAAAAAGACATTCACCTGTACATCAACTCTCCCGGTGGTTCTGTAACAGCGGGCATGGGTATATATGATACGATGCAATATATTAAACCGGATGTTTCAACAATTTGCGTAGGGATGGCAGCCAGTATGGGTTCGCTGTTGCTTACCGCTGGAGCACCAGGCAAAAGATATGCGCTGACCAACAGTGAAGTCATGATTCATCAACCGCTCGGCGGTGTTCAGGGGCAGGCATCCGATATTTGGATTCATACGGACTGGATTCTCAAAACGAGACAGAAGTTGAATCAAATTTATGTGGATCGCACAGGTCAACCCCTTGAAAAAATCGAACGGGATACGGACCGCGACAATTTCATGAGCGCGGAAGAAGCGAAGGAATACGGGCTTATTGACCAGGTACTCTCTTCACCGATCATATCTTAAAGGGGTGGTAAGATGTTTAAATTTAACGATGAAAAAGGGCAGCTGAAATGTTCCTTTTGCGGTAAATCACAAGAGCAGGTTCGTAAGCTTGTAGCTGGACCTGGTGTTTATATATGTGACGAATGCATCGAGCTATGCACGGAAATTGTGGAGGAAGAGCTCGGTCATGAAGAAGAGCTGGATCTGAAGGATATTCCGAAACCGAAGGAAATCCGTGATATTCTCGATCAATACGTAATCGGCCAGGAGCAGGCGAAGAAATCGCTCTCCGTTGCCGTATACAATCACTATAAGCGCGTCAACAGCCAGAGCAAGATTGAAGATGTCGAATTGACGAAGAGCAACATCCTGCTGCTCGGACCAACCGGCTCCGGTAAAACCCTGCTGGCCCAGACGATGGCGAAGATCATCAACGTTCCTTTTGCTATTGCGGATGCCACCTCCCTTACGGAAGCGGGCTACGTTGGCGAAGATGTTGAGAACATTCTGCTGAAGCTGATCCAGGCTGCTGATTATGATGTGGAAAAAGCCGAACGCGGCATTATCTATATTGACGAAATTGATAAAGTAGCTCGCAAATCCGAGAATCCGTCCATTACCCGTGACGTTTCCGGTGAAGGTGTGCAGCAGGCGCTGCTGAAGATCCTGGAAGGCACAGTTGCTTCTGTACCTCCGCAGGGCGGACGCAAGCATCCTCATCAGGAGTTCATCCAAATCGATACAACGAACATTCTGTTCATTGTAGGCGGTGCTTTTGACGGTCTGGAGCAAATGATCAAACGCCGTATCGGCAAAAAAGTCATTGGCTTCAATGCAGCAGTTGAAGGCCAGAAGGATCTGAAAGCCGGCGAATACCTCTCCATGGTATTGCCTGAGGATCTGCTCAAATTCGGTCTCATTCCTGAGTTTGTCGGCCGTCTGCCGGTAATCTCCACACTTGAGCCGCTTGATGAGAATACACTGGTCCGCATTCTGTCTGAACCGAAGAATGCATTGACCAAGCAGTACATCAAGCTTCTGGAAATGGACAATGTGGCGCTGAAGTTTGAACCGCTGGCCCTTGAAGCTATTGCCAAGGAAGCGATCAAACGCAACACAGGTGCCCGTGGTCTCCGCGCCATCATTGAGAGCATTATGCTGGATGTGATGTATGAGGTTCCTTCACGCGATGATATTAAAGACTGCGT
>CAKMKL010000410.1 GCA_927443375.1 uncultured Paenibacillus sp.
TTGCTTTTGCGGATAATCAGCCCTTTGGCAATTTCACGTGCTCCCAGCCACCCCCCCCCCGCATATCAAAAATCCCGCAATTACGGCACTCGCGTACATCTCGATGAAATGCTGCAGCCAGACCGGTTTTTGCCGGAAAAGGAACATCAGCGCTCCGCCAAACAGCAGCATGAACCCAAAGGAAATGCCCGGCTCGCTGATAAGGGCACGATGCCTGAAAGTTTTAGTTGTTGTTATTGGCAGTTCTGGATCGGTCTCCTCAGGGAAACGAAGAATCCGGTCTACCGATTGCAGCACATCATACACATTATAGAAATAAACGACCGGAATCAGCAGGGCCAGTAAAATAAGCAGCGGCACATTAATCTGCATGCCAATGGATGAGAAATACAGCATCGCCGCGATGTCCAGCAGTATGATGAAAATGAAAGAAATCCCTTTGCGGAGAAGCCCGAAATAAAGATGTCCGGTTCCGGGAATCAGGGCCGCCAGCAGCCCGGCAATAAACTTGCGCTTACGGGGGCGCTTTTTCTGGCGCGGAGGTATTATAGGGGGATTAGGCACCATGACGGATTCTTCCTTCTGCTCGGAACTCATCTCGGGAGTCCTCCTTCCATAAAGTTTATGTTGTTTCCTGTTCAAAGCTTACCACTCCGATAAAATTCGATCAGTTCTACGCCCGGAACCACTTCCTCAATACCGGCAGGAATAAACCCATGCTTGGTATAGAGTGTAACCGCCGGAATATTGAGCTTGCCCGTAGATACAATGAACTGCGCCATCCGGGAATAATGCTCAAAAATAAATTCCAGCAGCCCTCCGGCTACCCCCTTGCGGAAATGATCCGGATGTACCATCATCCGGGTTACCGTCAATTTGCCCGTCGACTCTTCCAATACAGCAACAGCGCCCATCAGATCACCACTGTCGTCAAAGCAGCCGTAGAACTCTTCAGTAGATCCTGCCAACATGTCTCTCGTCTCCAGCAGCGGCGGAATCTCGTTAAAGCCTATCAGCTCAGCTTCCAGCCGGTAGGCCTTGTGCTGCAGGCTCCAGAGCTCGCTTAAGGTGAAGGCATCCTGCAGGTCCAGCTTTATTATTGTATCCATCCGTACAGTCCCCTTATATGCCGCTTCAGGGCCTGCCGTTGCCGACAAGCCCTGAACTTTTAGATCCTATAATAAATTACCCAAAAACCGGATCTAGCTGTTAAGCACTTCAGCCAGCAGCGTATTCACCAAACCCGGATTAGCTTTACCTTTACTCTCTTTCATTACCTGTCCTACCAGGAATCCGATCGCCTTCTGTTTACCCGCTTTGTAGTCTTCAACGGATTGCGGATTCGCAGCTACGACATCTTCAACGATTTTTTTGATTGCACCTTCGTCGCTGATCTGCACCAGGCCCTTTTCCTCAACGATTACAGCTGGCAGCTTTCCGCTTTCCACCATTTCTTTGAATACGGTTTTGGCGATCTTGCTGCTGATCGTGCCGCCTGCAATCAGGCCGATCATTTCGCCGAGCCCCTGCGGTGTAATCTTCACCTCAGACAATTCCAGATTGCTTCCGTTTAGGTAGCCGAGCAAATCGCCCATCATCCAGTTGGCTACTGCCTTGGCATCCTTGGTATAGGCAAGGCTGCCTTCAAAGAAATTTGCCAGCAGCTTGGAAGACGTCAATACGCCGGCATCATAGGCGGTAAGCCCGTATTCCTCACTATAGCGGGCCTGCCGCGCATCCGGCAGTTCCGGAATCGTCTGACGGATGGATTCTTTCCAGGCATCGTCAATATGCAGCACAATCAGATCCGGGTCAGGGAAGTAGCGGTAATCATGGGCTTCTTCCTTGCCGCGCATGGACAGGGTTTTGCCCTGGGCTTCATCCCAGCGGCGGGTCTCCTGTACCACAACACCGCCGTCATCAAGGATTTCCCCCTGGCGGAACTGTTCATATTCAAGGCCGCGCAGCACACCGCGGAAGGAGTTCATATTCTTCAGCTCGGCGCGGATGCCGAATTCCTCCTGACCCGCAGGACGCAGGCTGATGTTGGCGTCGCAGCGCATCGAGCCTTCCTCCATCTTCACATCGGACACATCGCAGTACTGCATGATTGCACGAATCTTTTCCAAATAAGCACGGGCCTCTTCAGGCGAGCGCAGATCAGGCTCGGAGACGATTTCAATCAGCGGTGTTCCTACACGGTTGAAATCGACCAGCGACGCAAAGCCGCCGTCCACATGGGTCAGCTTACCGGCATCTTCCTCGAGATGAAGACGGGTAATGCCAATCCGCTTCGTCTCACCATTCACTTCAATATCGATCCAGCCGTTCAAACCGATAGGCTGGTCGTATTGTGAAATTTGGTAAGCTTTGGGCGAATCGGGGTAAAAATAGTTCTTGCGGTCGAACTTGCTGACGTCCCCGATCGTGCAGTTCAGCGCCATCGCCGCTTTCATTGCGTATTCCACCGCCTGCCGGTTAAGTACCGGCAGTACACCGGGATGCCCGAGACAGACCGGACAGGTATGGGTATTGGGCGGAGCACCAAATTCCGTGGAGCAGCCGCAAAAGATTTTGGACTTGGTATGAAGCTCCACATGAACTTCCAGCCCGATGACCGTTTCGTATTTAGACATAAATGATCTCATCCCTTAAAAGTTTTGTGAGCCAAAAACGCTTATCCGGCGGGAATTACAGCTGTGGGCGCTCTTTATGATAGTCTGTATTTTGTTCAAAGGCATGCGCAACACGCAGCACGGCGCTCTCGTCAAATTCCTTGCCGATAATCTGCAGGCCGACAGGCATTCCTCCGGCAAAGCCGCAAGGAATGCTGACCGCAGGAATACCGGCGAGATTGACCGGAATGGTCAGAATATCGTTCAAATACATCGTCAACGGATCTTCCGTCTGAGAGCCCAGCTTAAAGGCAGTCGTCGGAGCCGTCGGCCCGATAATCACATCATACTTTTTGAAGACTTCATCGAAGTCCTGCTTAATCAAGGTACGCACCTTCTGCGCCTTCAAATAATAAGCATCATAATATCCGGAGCTCAGCGCATAGGTTCCCAGCATGATCCGGCGCTTCACCTCAGGGCCGAAGCCGCGGCTGCGGGAATTGTGGTACAAATCAAGCAGACCGCCGCCTTCGTCGACGCGGACGCCATAACGGACACCGTCGAACCGGGCCAGGTTGGAGGAAGCTTCCGAAGAAGCAAGCAGATAATATGTCGCTACCGCATATTCGGTGTGCGGCAGAGAGACTTCTTCCCAGACGGCGCCTAGGCCTTCCAGCACCTTCAGTGCCGAGAGTACGGTCTCGCGGACAGAAGCATCAACGCCTTCGCCGATATACTCTTTCGGCACCCCGATGCGCAGTCCGGAAATGTCACCGGTCAAAGCGCTGAGGTAATCGGGAATATCCACTTTGGCCGAGGTGGAATCCTGGGCATCATATCCCGCGATCGCTTGCAGCACATAAGCGGAATCCTCAACGTTACGGGTAAGCGGGCCAATCTGGTCCAGTGAGGAAGCAAAGGCAACCAGGCCATAGCGGGATACCAGCCCGTAAGTCGGCTTAAGGCCGACCACTCCGCAGTACGAAGCGGGCTGGCGGATCGAACCGCCGGTATCCGAACCAAGCGCAAACAACACCTCTCCGGCAGCTACCGCAGCCGCAGAGCCGCCGCTGGAACCGCCTGGAACATGTTCCAGATTCCACGGGTTACGCACAGCCGCGTAGGCGGAGTTCTCATTGGAACCGCCCATGGCAAACTCGTCCATGTTCAGCTTGCCGATCGTTACCGCATCCGCCTGGCGCAGCTTGGAAACAACGGTTGCATCATAAATCGGCTGGAAATTATCAAGAAACTTACTGGCACAGGTAGTGCGCAGTCCCTTGGTGACAATGTTATCCTTGATCCCGGCAGGAAGTCCAAACAGCAGGCCGCGCGCTCCACCAGAAGCCAGCTTGTCATCCAGCGCCCGCGCTGACTGGCGTGCCCCCTCCTCATTTAACGTTAGAAATGCGTGCACTTTACCGTCACGCTCTGCGATGGCAGCCAGCGATTGTTCGGTCAGCTCACTGACAGAAAGTTCTTTGCTGTGCAGCATGTTATGTAGTTCAGGCAATCGATATTGAAACAGGCTCAACATTCTTCCTCCTTTCGGTATAGTTATTCCAGTACAGCCGGAACCTTGAAATGTCCGTCTTCATCTTCCGGTGCGTTAAGCAGAGCTTCTTCCTGAGACAGGCTCTCCTTCACGACATCATCGCGCATGACATTGCTTACCTGCAGCACATGCGTAGTCGGCTTCACATTCTCCGTATCCAGCTCATTCAATTTCTCGGCATATTGTAATATAGCATTCATTTGTTCAGTAAAAGTAGCCTCTTCTTCCGGGCTTAGTTGCAGTCTGGCCAGCTTGGCCACATGCTGCACATCTTTGACAGTAATGCTCATAAGGAATATCCCCTCCTGTTTAAAGGGCTAAAGCGCCCGGATAACGTTTTTAATTATATTGTAGAAGCCTGGACAATTCAATGCGCTTGTCATTTCAGGAGGCAGGCCTAGCAGAACAGCCCCACCGAAGTGGGGCTGTCCGTGCTGCTCATTACTATTATGTTATCATCCAATAATTTCTGTTTAAACAAAAAGAAACGGCTTATCCGTCCTGTTTAGGACGGTATCGGTTTCTGTGAGAAATAGAAGGTTAGTTTATTACATGAGATTCGCCAACCAGTTGTCCATCATTCTTAAGTTCAGCTTATATAATTCTTGTATTCAAAAAAGCCGGCTTTCGCCGGCCTCCCTTAAATCCAAGCACGAAGATTCACCTGTTTGATGAATTCCGCCTGGGACAAACCTTCTTTGGGTGCTGTTTCCGCTTCTTCCGTTTCCGCATCCTCGCCGTTCATTAGATGATGAAACAGCTTCTCATTGTGCGTCGACAAAGCATAATCGATCAACGCCTCATGTGTCGCTCTCTCCGCTTCCGCCACCAGCAGTTGTTCTTCCGCCTCAATATCCTCTGCGGTAACGTAAAAATTTCTGTTGGCCTGAGGGACACGGATGACGTAATCAAATGCATTGTCGGGATTGCGGTCATAAGCAATCAGGTAGCCGTAGTCTCCGATAGGAAGACTCTGTTCAAACGCATCCGCAATAATGACAATCTTCTCTCCTAACCGCAGCATCGTCCTACCTCCTGCTTCAAAATCTATCAAGGTTCTACTTGTTTCAACAGTCTACTAAAAAAAGCTAGAGCTGTCCAGCAGCAGGGAGGATGTTTAATGAAAATTCACAATTACTTTCTGAAAACGGGCAGGAGTACCCGCTAACAGCCATAAAATCAGCATTAATCTTTTCAGTCAGGCAATTTATTCCTGTCCATTAGCATTGCAGCCCCGGCAATACACGCAAGAATCAGCAGTACGGCTGACAGTACCGGTCCAAACCAGGCCACACTGCCTTCCGTTAGCTGTCCGGCTGATAAATCCGGCAAAGCCGCCGGCAGCCAGTCAAATCCTGACGGGAGCAGGCTATAGAGCAGTGACATTCCCGCTGCGGACAGGAGCGCAAGAAAGGCAGCGGCCGGACCGCGCATAAAAGCGCTGAAGAGCAGAGTTAATGAAACAGCACTAAGCAGCCATAAACTGTAGAGCCCCGTAGCTGCCAGACAATCACTTATGGAAAGTGAGCCCATTAACTGTACGGTATAGTAGCCTGCTGCTGCAGTACCAAGTCCTAGAGCGATGAAGAGAACAGTTAAATGTGCCGCCCATTTGGCAAAGATAATCACCGCCGGAGCGATCGGCCTGACCATAAGCAACTCAGCCGATCCGCTGCTCCGTTCCCCGGCCAGACTGTTCATGGCAGCCAGCGCCAGCACCAGCATGCCGATGGTCCCGTACTGTCCAAGCGCCTGTGCCATTACTGCAGCAGCACCCGGCATTTCATAACCTTCCAGCAATCCGGGCGGCGTCTCTCCTGAAGCCCTGAGAATATCCGGA
>CAKMKL010000411.1 GCA_927443375.1 uncultured Paenibacillus sp.
CTCAGCACCTGGTCCTTCGGGGGAGTGCCTGCCGAGCATGCGGTTAAAGGCTTTGGAGGTGCAGTCCTCTACAGCACGGCCCCTGACAAAACGGCGGATACACTGACCCGTACGCTGGGCCTTGAACAGATTGCTGAAGGCGACGGTTATATCCGTTTCCGCTCTACAGGTGATCTTGGCAATATTATTGACCTGAAAGCAGTGCCGGTGCCTCAGGGCGGCGGAGGAACAGGTACGGTGCATCACATCGCGTGGCGTGCCAAAGATGATGCCGAGCAGCTCCAGTGGGGCCGGACCGTGCAGAGTCATGGCTATCAGCCGACGCCGGTGCAGGACCGCCAATACTTTAACGCCATTTACTTCCGCGAGGAAGGCGGTATTCTGTTCGAGATTGCTACCGATCCTCCAGGCTTTGCCCGTGATGAGGACCCGGATAAACTGGGCCAGAAGCTGATGCTGCCGGCCTGGTTCGAACCTAGCCGTGAAGTGATCGAGGCGAAGCTGAGCCCGTTTGAAATCCGTGAAGTGGAGGTGAGCCAGTCATGATTCATGTTTATAAAAAAGGTACGGATGCCACTCTGCCGACCCTCGTATTATTCCATGGCACCGGCGGCAATGAACATGATCTGCTCCCGCTGGCAGAAATGCTGTCACCCGGCTCCTCGGTGCTGGGCATCCGGGGGAATGTGCTGGAGAATGGCATGCCGCGTTACTTCCGCCGCCTCGCTGAAGGGGTATTCGATGAGGAGGACCTGGTCTTCCGTACCCATGAGGTGAAGCAGTTCCTGGACAGCGCGGCCACGCAGTACGGCTTCGACAGCAGCAATCTCGTCGCCGTCGGCTACTCCAACGGAGCCAACATTGCCGGCAGCCTGCTCTTCCATTACGGCAGCATCTTCCGCTCTGCGGTGCTGCTGCATCCGATGGTGCCGCTGCGGGGTCTGACATTGCCTTCCCTTACCGGCACCTTCGTATTTATCGGGGCGGGAACCAATGACCCGCTGATCAAGGCAGAGGAAACCCGGGAGCTGGAGCAGCTGCTGCAGGGAGCAGGAGCGGAGGTTACCACCCACTGGGGGAATCAAGGCCATCGCCTCAGCACAGCCGAGGTGGAGGCCGCCCGGAATTGGCTGGGGCAGCACATGAATTAAGTTCAAGTCTGATAGTCCAATTGATAGAGAACCATCCATAACCGCCTGTGGGGCCGCTGCTAAGAGTGCTGACAACCTCTTAAAAGCTCCTGCGGGCGGTTTTTTGGATTAGGGAAAAAGCATTGAACATTCTGTCCCCGATCAGGTAGTATGAAGATTACTAAAAACAGGCCTGAGGGTTGCTGCAGAAAGGTTGGCGTCATTGTATCATGATCAGAGAAAAAATAGATAACCGCGTGCTCCCGGCAGAGGGGCCGTCCCGGAAACAGAGGCTGCAGCTGGCACTCATTCTGGGGGCCGTTGCGACGATTGGCCCTTTGTCGATTGACATGTATCTGCCTGCCCTGCCGGAGCTCGGCAAGCATTTCGGAACCAGTGCTGCGCTGGTGCAGCTTAGTCTGACCTTCTTTCTGCTTGGACTGGCCTCCGGTCAGCTGGTGGCCGGACCGCTCAGCGATGTCCATGGACGCCGCCGCCCGCTGCTGATTGGCATGCTGATCTATACCGTATCTTCATTGCTGTGCGCATTCAGCCCCTCCATCGGCCTGCTGGTCGTGCTGCGCTTTATTCAGGGCTTTGCCGGCTCTGTAGGCGTGGTCATCTCACGGGCGGCAGTCCGTGACCTGTACAGCGGCTCAGAATTAACGAGGTTCTTCTCACTCCTGATGATTGTCAACGGGCTGGGGCCGATTTTTGCACCGATTATCGGGGGGCAGCTGCTGAGAGTAACCTCCTGGAAGGGGGTATTTATTGTGCTCTTTTGCGCCGGGCTGCTCTTCTGTGCGATGATTCTGCTGCGGCTGCCGGAGACGCTGCCGAAGGAGCGGCGCGTGAGAAGCGGGCTTAGAGGAACACTGCTTACCTTCCGCGGGCTGCTCGGCAACGGACGGTTTATGGGCTATGCCCTTTCCCAGGGGTTTGTTACTGCAGCGATGTTCGCGTATATTTCGGGTTCTTCATTTGTCCTGCAGAATATGTTCGGGGTCTCTCCGCAAATGTACAGTCTGATCTTTGCCGTTAACGGGTTCGGTATTATCGTCTCCGGACAGATTGCCGGCAGACTGTCCGGGAGACTTGGCGAGCGGAAGCTGCTTGCCAGCGGTCTTGCACTCAGCACGCTCGGCGGAGTACTGCTGCTGGCTGCGGTTCTGGCCGGAGGCGGCCTGCTGCCGATCCTGCTCTGCCTGTTCGCTGTGGTCTCCAGTGTCGGATTGGTCGGCACGACCAGCTTCTCGCTGGCCATGCAGGACCAGGGGGAATCGGCAGGAAGCGCCTCGGCGCTGCTCGGACTATTGCCGCTGCTTCTGGGCGGCTGCGTGGCTCCGCTGGTCGGCCTTGGCGGCGACGAAACGGCAATTCCGATGGCGGTAGTCATCGCCGGTGCCGGCCTTTGTTCCATCCTGTCCTATTTGCTGCTCTGCAGGAAGGGGGATCAGAGATGAGCCGGAAAGACTTTACGGTCCTGCTGCTGCTGGCATTTGCCTGGGGAGCTTCATTTCTGTTTATGAGAATCGCCTCTCCTGAGCTGGGGCCGGTGTTTACCACAGAATTCCGCGTAACGCTGGCTGCTGCTGCTTTACTGCTCTACGCCAGGATTACACGGAAGACGCTTGGGATGGGGCGGCACTGGAAGCAGTTTCTGCTGCTTGGGGCGCTGAACGCAGCACTGCCTTTTACACTGATCTGCATGGCTGAACTGGAGCTGAACGCCTCACTGGCAGCCATTCTTAACGCGACTACCCCGATGTTCGCCGCACTTGCCGCCTGGGGAACCCTTGGCGAGAAGCCGGGAATATCGAAATCCATCGGCTTAATTATCGGACTTTTGGGCGTGGCTGTGCTGGTCGGGTGGAGTCCGGTGCCGCTTGAGGGAAGGGTGCTGCTGTCGGTCTTCTTTTCCCTCGGGGCGGCGCTTTCTTACAGCTTCGGAGGGTTGTATGCCGCCCGTGCCGGCCGTGGCCTTGCACCACTTACGCTTGCCGCCGGCCAGCAGCTTGGAGCATCCGTAGTGCTGCTTCCGCTCGCGGTCATTTTTGCTCCCCGGCATCTGCCGTCAGCGGCGGCGGTCTACTCTGTGCTCGGCTTATCCCTCATATGTACGGCTGTCGCCTATTTACTATATTTTTACCTGATTCAGAGTGTGGGTGCGGTAAAAACCGTCAGTGTAACTTTTCTGGTTCCGGTATTCGGGCTGATGTGGGGTGTAATCTTCCTGAACGAGCCGGTCTATGCCAATACGGTCGCGGGGCTGGTCATTATCCTGCTCAGTGTAATGCTGGTTAACCGCAAATCCCGGGCTAAAGGCAGCACAGGTGCTGATTCCGGCGCAAAAAAGCAGGGATAGCCAACGTTTCGTCCAACTGGCACTTTCAGCAAACTTTCAGCCCATTTTAACGTTAGGTTCGGGTAAAGGGGTTATATTGAAGTGGTGAAAGGAGGGACAAGCATGAATATTTCATCCGCTACATCCGCCGCCGCTTCGACTTCTTATACCTCTTCCAGTGCAACTGATACCAGCTCGCTGGAAAAACAAAAAGCGAAGCTGGAGGCCGACTTGGAGAAGGTGCAGTCCAGTAAGGACGACGAAAAGACCAAGGAAACCAAAACCAAACAGCTAGAGCAACAGATCAAGCAGATCGAGGCGCAGATTGCCCAGAAGTCCAAAAGCAGCAGTTCCTCTGCGGCAGCTCAGAGCGCACCTCCTGAAAAACCTGCTAACAGCAATTCGCTTACAGCAGCAAGTGCAGAGCAAATCGCTAATGCTACCACAGACAGTGAAGGCAGATTTGACATTCGGGTTTAAATTCGCATCATAGTAAGCAGCATCACTAAGAGGACACCTTTGCCGTGAGGGGGTCCTCTTTTTAGTGTTGGGAGGTAACGCGTTCCTTCTCTGAAATTGGTATAATAGGGAGATAGAAACGGCTGGAATGTCTGAATCAGAGGCATGCGCCCATAATAAGGCAGGGAGAAATCATGCATTCAATTAAACAGACATTGGAACGTTTCCGGATTGTACGGCTGCTGTTGTCCATCTACCGGATAAGGGCGGTTAGGATGCTCTTTCCGGTGGCCATTATAGCCTTGGTGTATTGGGAAGGCCAGCACGAGCTGAAGCAGGTGCACTTGGGGCTCACGATAAGAGAACTGCGGCATGTGCCGGCTTCTGCCGTTATGGAGATGATGGGGGTTGCGCTGCTCTCGGTGGCAGTTATGAGCGCCTATGATTATTTGATCCGGCAGCATTTCCGCTTCAGGGTCGGAGCCTGGAGCACCTTCCGCTACGCCTGGATTGCCAATACCTTTAACAATCTGATCGGGTTTGCCGGACTTGCCGGCATAGGCCTGCGCTCGCTGCTCTATAAGAAAAGCGGTGTACCCGCTGCTGCTTTAGCGCCTGCGCTCGTATTTCTCTCCCCCTTGGTGATTACCGGCCTGTCACTGCTGTCCTGGGGCAATCTGACCGGCCTGCTTCCTGCCCACGGACTGATGCGTGAGCATAAATGGCTGATCTTCGCGGTCTGGGGCATGGCGCTCTATTTACCGTTTTTTGTGGTTATCCAGCGTTCCTCGCTATTTGCCAAGTGGATTAACCGGGGACAGGGCAGAACCCCCTGGTTTACAGTAGCTGCTTCAGTAGGGGCCTCTTTTCTGGAGTGGCTGTTTGCCGGAATCACCTTCTGGACTATCGGCAGTCACCTGCTTGGGGGTGCAGAATTTGTTACGCTGTTCAGCATTTATCTGGTTGCTGCGGTGGCGGGGATTCTGAGCATGGCCCCCGGGGGCATCGGCGCATTCGATCTGATTGCGCTGCTCGGGCTTACACAGCTCGGCCATAGCAGCGACCAGGCTATGGCTGTGCTGGTGATCTACCGGCTGTTTTATTACATAGTGCCCTGGCTGATCGGCCTTGTGCTGGCTGCCCTGGAAATCGGACTGCAGGGACGAAAAAACACGGACCAGAGCAGGGAAATCCTCGAACCCTCGCTCAATATCTGGCAGAAAATCTGGGGCTGGCCCGGACAGTATACTTTTCTGAGTGATCTCGGCTTCTGGGCGCTCGGTAAGCTGGTTCTGGCGAGCGGGCTCATTCTGCTGCTGTCTGCAGCAACACCTGAGCTGCTATACCGGCTGCGGATGACGGAGGAGCTGCTGTCTCTGCCGGTCATGCGGATTTCGCATCATCTATCGGTGCTGATCGGATTTCTGCTGATCCTGCTGTCCAGAGGCATCTCCCTGCGGGTCAGAAGAGCTTATCTCTGGACCAGCGTGCTGTTGTTCGGCGGGGCCGTATTTGCGTTCACCAAGGGATTTGATTATGAGGAAGCGGTGTTTCTGCTGCTGGTTGCCCTGATCCTGTGGATTTCCAGATCAAGGTTCTACCGGATCAGCGTACCGATCAACAAGCAGAGTATCCTGTGGTGGCTGCTGATGACCTCCCTTATCGCGCTTGGCTATTACCTGCTGGGCAGCTACACGCATCGCGGATTTATGAAGCATCTGCCGCCTGGCGTCCGGCCGGAGTGGCTGCAGCAGCACAGCAATGTAGCAGTGGCGGCGGCCGGAAGCCTGGTTGTGTCCTGGCTCGTGGTGACGATGCTGGCGGTCCTCCGTCCTCAGCGGAAGGCGGAAGAGATCTTTGCGGATAAGAATATGGAGCGGCTGGGGCGGTTCCTTACCGGAACGCAGGGGAATGCCTTGACACATATGCTGTTCCTGGGGGATAAGAGCTTTTACTGGGCCCTGGAGGGAAAAGTGCTGTTCGCCTTTGCCAGAACCAGGGACAAGCTCATTGTGCTGGGGGATCCGCTTGGCCCCAGAGCACTGATGAACGAGGCGATCAGCGAATTCCGGCGGGCGGCGGATTTATACGGGCTATCCGTTGTATTTTACCAGGCGACGCCTGAGTTTCTGCCGGTCTATCATGAGCAGGGCTACCATTTCTTCAAGCTGGGTGAAGAAGCCAGAGTGCCGCTCACCGGCTTTACACTCAGCGGTAAAAAAAATTCTGACCTGCGCAGCGTCTGCAACCGGTTCGAACGCGAAGGCTATACCTTCGAGGTTACGGAAGCCCCGCATTCCGGGATGTTGCTGCAGGAGCTGCAGGCTGTGTCGGAGGAGTGGCTGGGCGGACGCACTGAAAAGGGGTATTCCCTGGGCTGGTTCAAAGCGTCCTATATGCAGCTTGCACCTATAGCGCTGCTGCGCGGCACGGGAGGCAGAATCGCCGCCTTTGCCTCTATTGCCCCTTGCTATGACGGCGGAACAACCGTTTCGATTGATTTAATGCGCCACCGGAAGGATACTCCGAACGGCACTATGGACTACTTGTTTGTCCATCTGCTGGAGTGGGCGAAGTCGCAGGGCTATGCGTGGTTTAATCTCGGCAATGCCCCGCTGTCCAGTGTAGGGCAGAATTCAGGCGCATTGCGGGAGGAGAAGGTAGCCCGGATCGTCTTTGTACGGGGGGGACACTGGTACGGGTTCGCCGGTCTGCGCCGCTATAAGGAGAAATTCAGTCCGCAGTGGGAGCCCAGATATCTGGCTTATCCCGCCTCCCTGATTCTGCCGATACTGACTATGGATCTGGTCCGGCTGGTTTCCCGTCATCCGCAGGAGAAGGAAGAGAACTGAAGAAGGCAAAGCCTGAGGATGCTTCCCGGGCTTTGCCTGTTTTTTTAGAATGATCATGTTTGCGGGAACCTTCATTCTGGGCCTTAAGCTATGCATAAACATCTATAGATGTTAATATTAGTTTGTGAAAAAAGTTACGTGCGGAATAGATTTTACTAACCGGCCAACGGTAGCGGGCAATTTCTGCAGCAGGGAGAGTAGAGGAAGGGGCTGAGTATATTGGGTATCGCCGTTATGGATATCATCGAGAAGCGGAAATCAGTACGCACCTATGAGACGACACCGATTGGGGAAGAGGTTCATGCTTCTATTATGGACTATCTGCATCAGGAGGAGAATCTGCTCGGGCCCTTCGGGGGGAGGGCGAGGATGGAGTGGATTTGGGCCAAAAGCGGGGGCGAAGACGGCAAGGGCATCAAGCTCGGCGCATACGGAATTATTCAGAATCCGCAGGCCTATCTGGTTGGTATGGTGCACAACGACCAGACGGCGCTGCTGGAGTTCGGATATATTTTTCATAAGCTTATTCTTTATGCTACCGGCCTTGGCCTGGGTACCTGCTGGATTGGCGGAACCTTTAACCGCAATTCCTTTGCCCGTGAGCTTGAGCTTGCGCCGGGAGAGATCATCCCCTGCATTACACCGCTCGGCTATGCACGGGAGAAGCAGCGGCTGCTGGACACAACTATGCGTTATATAGTTAAGGCGGATCAGAAGAAGCCGTGGCGCGAGTTGTACTTCGACGCGGGATTTGATAGACCGTTGGCTCCGGAGTCCGCCGGCAGGCTGGCCGCACCGCTGGAGATGGTCCGGCTGGGCCCCTCGGCATCCAACAAGCAGCCCTGGCGGATCGTGCTGTCCGCTGACCGGCGGCAGGCGCATTTTTATCTTCAGCATACGCCGAATTATAGCGGAAACAAGCTGGGCTTTGAAATGCAGCGGATCGATCTCGGTATTGCGGCCTGCAATTTCGAGCTGGCCTGCCGGGAGATGGACATCCCCGGGGGATGGATTGTGAACGATCCGCAGCTCGGCGTAATCGACGGGCATACGGAATACATGCTGAGCTATAAGCTCAGCTGATCCTGGAGATCCACCACAGCAAAGCCGCCATAAGCATAACACTGGCCAGCGCCAGCGTGTCCTTAGGCTGCCAGTTCAGCTGATACGAAGGAGTCCGTGCTTTCTGCGGGTCATAACCGCGGGATTCAACGGCTGTAGCCAGCTCATCCCCCATGCCGATCACGAGAATCAGAAGCGGCACAATCAGCAAACTAATCTGCCGGGGACTCCAGCGCGCGGGACCGCGCTGAAGTCTCCCGCGCGACTTCAGCGCCAGCTGCAGCTGGCTCAGCTTGCTGAGAATCCAGGGCACGAACTGCAGCGTGACGGATACGGCCAGCGACCAGCCCCGGGTACGGATGCCCAGCTTCTTCAGCGGGGCAATGGCCCACTCCAGCGCTTCGCGCAGCGGCGCCCCGGTGGTCGTCTCCGTGAACAGGAAGCCAAGGGCAATCAGCAGCAGGAAGCGCAGCACATTCAGCCCACCGCGCAGGATGCCTGCCGAGCTGAAGCCCAGGAACCCGAGGGTAATGTCCGGGGATGCCCAGTTAAGCGCGGACAGCAGCCAGAGGAACAGGAACATCAGCAGGAACGGACGGAAGAATCTTGCTGTCCGGCTCCAGGGGATTCCCGCAGAGCCGATTAATCCGGCAATAAGGGCAGCGGTGAGCAGCAGCGGAGTCAGGCTGTTCATGCCCAGTACAACCAGTGAACCCAGCACCATCCCCAGCCATTTCACGCGGGGGTCAAGCCCCTGCCAGAACCTCCGGCGCGGGGCTGTTTGGCTATGCTGCCTGACGGGAGCTTCCAGGTTGTCGTTGGCAGGCGGAGCCTCCAGCTTCGCTTCCTCAGGTGTCTGAGGCCTGCCAGCTTCCGCAGGTGCGGGAGGCAGCAGCAAGCTCAGCCCGGCCAGCAGTGCATCCAGGCTGTCCGGCTGCTCCGCCAGCAGTCCCTGCCGGCGGAGCCTGTGCCCGATGCGCGAGTAGGCGGGCGGTTCCAGCCCGGCTGAACGGAGCAGCGGGTGGTCGGCAGCCAGCAGTGCGGCGGGCCCGTCATAATGGACGGAGCCCAGGGACATCACGACCGCTTGGTCGGCCAGCGGCAAGAAGCTGTCCAGATCATGCGTGCCGATGATCAGGGTAATACCGCCCGCCCGCAGCTCCTGCACCAGCGTAAGCAGCGCCTGCGCCGCCTGCGGATCAAGGCCCGCGGTCGGCTCGTCGAGAATCAGCAGCCCGGGCTGTGTAGCAATAGCGGCAGCGATACACAGCCGCCGCTTCTCTCCTCCGCTGAGGAGGAAAGGAGAACGTCCGGCAAAGCTCTCGTAAGGCAGTCCTACCTTGGACAGGGCGCTGACGATCCGCTCCGCCCGCTGCGCTTTCGGCACTCCGTGCTGCTCCAGGCCATACTCAATTTCCTTATACACATTGCCTGCAAACAGCTGGGTCTCCGGCTGTTGAAATACTATGGATACGTTAGGCTCGCCCCCTGGATCAGCAGTATAAACAACCCTTCCCGCAGCAGGGGCGGCAAGTCCCGCAAGCACCCGAAGCAGAGTGGACTTGCCGCTTCCGGTCACACCGCAGAGGACGGTCAGTGTTCCCTGGCTGAACTCCAGATTGATGTCCTGGAGGGCGGCGGCTGAGGTATCGTAGAAGAATGAGACCTTCTCCGCCCGGATGCTCATAGGATTGCCTCCAGTTCCTGCTCGGTCAGCGGCAGCAGCCTGAGGGGCCAGCCCTTCGCCTGCAGCAGCCTTCCAATGGAGATCACCGGAGCAGGCTCCCAGCCCAGCTTCCCTGGCAGCTCCGAGCTGTAGAACAGGGTACGGGGATCGCCGTCATACAGCAGCGTTCCCTGCCCCATAACCGCTACTCTTGGGCTCTCTGTAAGCTCCTCTACCCGCTGGGTGACCCAGAGAATGGTCGTTCCCTGGCGCCATAAACTGCGGGCCAGCTCCAGAATGGCGCTGCGTCCGGCGGGATCCAGCATGGATGTAGCCTCATCGAAGATAATCATCTCTGCCTGAAGCGCGAGACAGCAGGCCACCGCCAGACGCTGCCGTTCCCCGCCGGACAGGGCGGAGATATCGGTTTCCGATTTATGCACCAGCCCCACCTGCTGCAGTACCCGGCTGATCCGCTTCTCCATCTCGCCTGGGGATAACCCCCGGTTCTCCAGGCCGAAGGCTACATCCTCGTAAGGGGTAGAGCCCACGTTCTGGGCCTCGGGATTCTGGAATACAAGCTGAATATGCTGCTTGACCGCAGTGCGGTTCTCCGGTGAACGCAGATCAAGTCCGGCTGCGGTTAAGCTGCCTCCGGCCGGAATATTCAGGCCGTTGAACAGACGGATCAGAGACGATTTGCCGCAGCCGTTGGCCCCGGTAAGTGCGACCCATTCACCGCGCTCGATAGGGATGGTAATTCCCTGCAATACCGGCAGCCTGTATTGGCCGTCCCGGAAGAACAAAGATAAATTTTGGGCCGTAATCATCAATCCTACCTGCTTCCCTGACAGTGTTAATGCACAATTGCTCTTGATTATATCAGAGATTAGAGATTGATGTATAAGGAGCGGGATGGTATAGTGTTCCTAAAAAAAAGGGGGACTGCTACAAATGAGAAATTGGACGACTCGCGGCCTGATATTCAGCGCACTGTTTGCCGGAGTCATGATCGCACTCAGCTTTTTTAAAATTTACCTGCCCTTTTCGGCTGTGCCGATTACGCTGCAGACACTGGCTGTCATGCTGGCAGGCGCTATTCTTGGAGCACGCTACGGTACCTTGGCGGTGCTGATTGTCATTGGTCTGGCCGCAGCCGGATTCCCGGTGATGGGCGGCAGCGGAGGGATGGCCGTGCTGGTCGGGCCGACAGCAGGCTATATTTTATCCTGGCCGTTTGCTGCTTTTCTGATTGGCCTGTGCGCCGAGCGCACACAGCAGAATAAATATACGTTTCCTAAGCTTCTTACCGCCAATTTCCTGTTTGGCGCGCTGCTTGTCTATCCCGGAGGGGTATGGTGGCTGGCGCATTCCACAGGCATGGACTCGCTCACTAAAGCGTTAACCGCGGGCATGTGGCCGTTCATTCCGGGAGATCTGATCAAAGCTGTTTTATGCGCAGGTGTCGTTACCGCCGTGCGTCAGGTATATCCGATGGAACGTATTCTGAACAGTGATAACGGAGGATGGGCCGAGGGTGAGCATCCGCCGCTCAGCCGCTGATCCCGGCTACAGCAAAGAGGGGAATCTCTGCCTGCGCGGCAGAGATTCCCCTCTTTTGTTATACGTAACGGCCCCAAGCCGTTTCTTATTGCCTATGACGCGTCCTCACCGCTTGCGGGGGCCTCTTCCGGGTCCGTATTCTCCTCATCAGGCAGAGCCCAGACGGATACACTGCCGCCGTTCACCGGGAACACAGCCCAGCCATCCTCGCCAATCGTCACCTGCTCTTCGCGGTTATGAGTGAAATCCTCCCAGACTTCCCCTGCACGCTCTTCACCCGCGAACATCCGTTTCTCGCCGTTGTCTCCATTGGAGATGATCACCGCACAGCCTGATCCCGGAAGCTCCTCCACGCCGCGCCGCACCCAGCCGATCGTGTTAGGATGGTCGAAATAATCATCCTGCTCGCCGTAGGCTTTGTGATAGCGGGTGTACAGCAGCGGATCGATGGCCGCTTTTTTACCGTCCACCGGAACTGGTCCGCCGATCCCGTAATAATCACCGTAGAAGACGACCGGATATCCGTCCCGCCGCAGGAGGATCAGGGCGTAGGCGCTTTGCTTAAACCAGTCGCCAACCCAGGACTCCAGTGCCTCGTGGGGCTGTGAATCATGGTTATCCACGAAGGTTACGGCATTAGCAGGGTGGGTCTGGACAAGCGTGTCATCAAAAATATGGGTCAGATCGAAATCCCTGCCGCCCAGCGCGGCTGCGTAGAGCTTATAATGCAGGGACACATCGAACAGGTCGTTCTGATT
>CAKMKL010000412.1 GCA_927443375.1 uncultured Paenibacillus sp.
TACATACCCTGTTATTGCAGTTACCAGCAAGTTAATGACAACTGGTGTGGATGCGAAAATGTGTAAATTGATTGTGCTGGACAACAATTTTGGTGATAATGGAATGACCGAGTTCAAACAAATTATCGGAAGAGGAACGAGGCTTCTCGAAGAATATGGAAAAACCTACTTCACGATAATGGATTTTCGTAATGCCAGCAGATTATTTGCTGACCCCGCATTTGATGGAAAGCCTGAAGTAGTATTAGAGATTAATGGCGATGATCCAGTAATCGAGCCAATTGAAGAGGATTTTTATGAAACAGAGAGTCACAGTAATGCAAGTGGCATCATTGAAACAAGAGGGGATTATAATACGGATGCTTTTAATGATAATGACAGACCTAAAAAGTACTTTATAGGTGATGTTGTCGTAAAGGTCCTTTCAGAAAGGGTTCAATACCTGGATAAGGACGGTAAGCTTATTACCGAAAGTCTTATAGATTATACTAAGAAAAATATCCTGCAACAGTATGCAAGGCTAGATGATTTTCTTAAAACATGGACAGAAGCTCAAAAAAAACAAGCCATCATTGACGAATTAAAAGATGAAGGCGTTTTGTTGGATGCGGTAAGAGAAGAGTTGGGCAAAACAGAACTGGATGATTTTGATTTGATCTGTCATTTAGCCTATGATAAACCACCTCTAACCAAAGCTGAAAGAGCGAACAACGTAAAAAAACGTCATTATCTCTATAAGTATTCTGAATTGGCACAGCAAGTATTAGAGACATTACTTGATAAGTATGCCGATGAAGGTATCAAAGAAATTGAAGAAACCAAAGTGCTCCAGCTCAAGGAGTTTTCCAAATTCGGAAGTCCAATGAAAATAGTCAAGGCCTTCGGTGGAAAAGATGCTTACCAGAAGGCGGTTCAGGAATTAGAGAACGAAATTTATTACGCATAATACAATAAACTAACACGACGAGGCAGGTAAATAAGAATGGCAGTAACCAATTTTGTTAAAAGAATTCAAGACGTTATGAGAAATGATGCAGGGATTAATGGTGATGCTCAGCGGATCGAACAAATCGTCTGGATTCTATTCTTGAAAATTTATGATGCAAAAGAAGAAGCATGGGAACTGTATGATGATAATTACAAATCAATTATTCCCGAAGGATTAAAGTGGAGAGACTGGGCTGTAGATGAGAAAGATGGTCAAGCCCTTACTGGCGATTCCTTGTTAACCTTTGTTAACAATACGCTTTTCCCGACACTTAAGAATCTTGAAATTGATGATGAAACGCCAATGAATCAGATTATTGTGAAATATGCATTTGAAGATGCCAACAACTATCAAAAGGATGGCGTGTTACTGCGGCAAGTTGTAAATATCATTGATGAGATTGATTTTACAGAATACGAAGAACGCCATGACTTTGGTACGATTTACGAATCTTTCCTGAAAGATTTGCAGAGCGCAGGTAACGCAGGGGAGTTCTATACACCAAGAGCGGTAACTGATTTTATGGTGGAAGTGATTAAGCCGAAATTAGGTGATAAAATAGGGGACTTTGCTTGTGGTACAGGTGGATTCTTGGTTTCTGCTCTAAATGCTCTAGAGAAACAGGTGGGTAACTCCCTTGAAAACAGGGAGATCTACAATAATTCTGTTTATGGAGTGGAGAAGAAGGCGCTCCCGCACATCCTATGTATTACCAACATGCTGCTGCATGATATTGACAATCCAAACATCATTCATGGCAATACATTAGAAACGGATTACAAGGAATACAGAAAGATGGAGCAGTTTGATGTAGTCCTTATGAATCCGCCATATGGTGGCAATGAAAAGGAAAGTGTTAAAGTCAATTTTCCGTCAGATCTTAGAAGCTCTGAGACCGCCGACTTATTCATAAACATTATTATGTACAGACTTAAGAAAAACGGAAGATGTGCAATCATCCTTCCAGATGGATTCCTGTTTGGAACGGATAATGCCAAAGTCAATATCAAAAAGAAATTATTCGGGGAGTTCAATCTTCACACGATTGTGAGATTACCACGTAGCGTATTTGCACCATATACCACAATTACAACAAACATTTTATTCTTTGATAATACGCACTCAACAGAAGAAACTTGGTTTTATCGTCTGGATATGCCTGAAGGCTATAAGAACTTCTCGAAGACGAAACCAATGAAGCTGGAGCATTTTGAACAAGCTTTATCTTGGTGGAATGATCGAGAAGAAATCCAAGTTGATGGATTTTCAAAAGCTAAGAAGTATACAGTTAATGAGATAGCAGCCTTAAACTATAACATTGACTTATGTGGATTTTCCCGAGAGGAAGAAATAATTCTAGAGCCAATGGATTTAATACATCAGTATCAAGAAAAGAGAGCCTCACTCAACGCTGAAATCGATCATGTGCTAGAGCAGATTACTTCTTTGCTTGGAGGTAATTAAAATGAATGCACAGGATTTGAAAAACAGCATACTTCAGCTGGCGATTCAAGGGAAGCTGGTTGAACAGAGAAAAGAAGAGGGCAATGCAAGAGGACTGTTAGAGCAGATAAAGGTTGAAAAAGAGCAGCTGATAAAAAAAGGGGAGATAAAGAAGGAAAAGCCATTACAAGCAATCACAACAGATGAGATACCTTTTAACATTCCAGAAGATTGGGAGTGGGTGAGGTTAGGTGAAATCTGTAGTGAAATTACAAAGGGTACAACTCCACGAGGAGGAAATGTAGCTTATTTAGATGACGGTGTCGGTTTTTTAAGAGCTGAAAATGTGGCTGGACTTGATCTACTTGATTTATCTAATCTTAAGTATATTAATGAAGACACGCATCTAAATTCTCTCAAACGATCAGTTCTGCAAGATAACGATGTTTTGATAACTATAGCAGGAACTTTAGGGAGGACTGCGATAGTAAAACAAGAATACTTACCTTTAAATACTAATCAAGCAGTTTCTATTGTTAGATTAGTGAATAGTACACGGATTAGCTTACTTTATTTAGTTTATTCGATAAATGCGCCAGCTATTCAAATAGCTCTTGTTGGTCAGAAAAAGATAACAGCAATTCCTAATTTAACATTACAAATAATCAGTAATTGCATTGTTCCTATTCCCCCACTTGAAGAACAAGAGCGAATTGTAGCCAAGATCCAAGAATTAATACCTTATGTGGGGAAATACGGAGAAGCTCAATCTGAATTAAAAGTATTTAACAACAAGTTTCCAGAAGATCTGCAGAAGTCCATTTTGCAATATGCTATTCAAGGAAAATTGGTTGAACAACGAGAAGACGAGGGTACTGGCGAAGCACTGTATCAGCAGATTCAAGAACAAAAGGCAAAGCTGATTAAGGAAGGCAGGATTAAGAAGGAAAAATCACTGCCAGCAATAACAGAAGATGAGCCACCGTTTGACATTCCTGATAATTGGAAATGGGTAAGGCTAGGGGATATATGTGAAAAGATTGGGTCAGGTAGTACTCCTACGGGAGGCAAATCTGTATATAAGGATAGCGGAATAAAATTTTTAAGGTCACAAAATATTTATAATGATGGATTAAGAATGGATAGTGTGGCTTATATATCTGAAGAACAAAATAAGAAAGGTAGTACTGTCAAAGCAAAAGATATCCTGCTTAATATTACAGGGGGATCAATTGGAAGATGCGCTTTGGTTCCAGATGACTTTGATGTTGCAAACATTAATCAGCATGTTATGATTATCAGAAATTTAGTTTCCGATAATAGGTATTTTATGCATTACATCTTAATTTCACCTTATATTCAGTCATTGATTATGAGTGTGCAAGTAGGAGTATCTAGAGAAGGGTTAAGTGCTGAAAAGTTAATTAACTTTTTGATTCCCCTCCCTCCACTCGAAGAACAAAAGCGAATTGTAACTAAAATAGAAGAATTAATGCCCTTTTGCCAACAGCTGGTGAAGTAAGAGGTAGAAGGTGTGTGATGCCCCTGTATCAATGACAAGTTTGTCGATAGTCAGAGCTTGTCCTTTATAAATCAAGGTTAGGGACGTTTGCAGCAGTCCATCGACGTAATCAATTCTCATGCTGGACGACTCCCCGCAAGCCACGAAGAGTACGAATCTCAACCTTCAGTTCATCGTTTGCGGTGTGTGACACAATCACGCCATCCTTAGATTGAAGCAGTTCTTTGGTTGCTTCTTTCGGGTCCTGAATAGCACGAATTAGTGCGACTTCATCCACAAACTTGGTGTTACCTTCAGTATGTGACGCAAGAATTTGCAGCTTAACGTATTGATCGGGATAAATCTTCCGAACCTCTTCCCATTGCATGGCTGGCACCTCCAGTTAGGTTTGTCCTTTTATTGTATCAGATTATTGGACATAAAAAAGCTCTCCAAAACGATATACATCGTTCCTGGAGAGCCTTTTTGCGTAAGCACCTTGGCGATACGAAGCCCAGCCTTCGTTCATGATCTTCGTCTCCATCTGCGGCCAGAAATAGAGCATTTCGTCCCGCAGCATGGTCATAATGTCGCGCTGCCAGTCCTCCAGAGTCGTCGAATACTGCTGGATGAACCAGACAATATCCTTCTCCGGCTCTGGAGGGAAGGTGCGTTTTCCGGGTGCATCGGGCGCTGCGGGTCCGGCGTTGGCCTGATCCAGCTTCCAGAGTTCACTGTAGGCATTCTCCTCAGCGGCTCCGCCTGCCGGGGCATCCTTGCGCTCCTTCATTTTGGCTTCCAGCAGGTGGGTTTTGCCCAGCTTGCGCGGCTGGATCAGGCTGGGGTCGATATGCTCCTGAATCGCCAGCACTGAGTCGATGAAGCTCTCCACGGTATCAATCCCGTAGGTCACCGAATATCCGGCAATCCGGTCGGCTGTGGCAGACATGCTCTCAACCATATCACGGTTGGACATGGAGAAGCGCATATTGTTTTTGAAGAAGTCACAGTGCGCCAGGACGTGGGCGACGATCAGCTTATTCTGGATCAGCGAGTTGCCGTCCAGCAGGAAGGCATAACAGGGATTGGAGTTAATGACGAGCTCGTAGATTTTGCTGAGCCCGAAGTCATATTGTGACTTCATCTTATGAAAGGTTTTGCCAAAGCTCCAGTGTCCGAACCGGGTCGGCATCCCGTAGGCACCAAAGGTATAAATAATATCAGCGGGGCATATTTCATAACGCATCGGGTAGAAATCCAGCCCAAACCCGGTAGCGATCTCCGTGATCTCGGCAATCGCCCGCTCCAGCGCTTTTATCTCATTCTCTTGAGGCATGCATCCTTCTCTCCCTCCAGCTTGCTGTGTTTGCTGCAACTTATTCTGACTGCGCCGCAGAAGTTCCGCAGCTGCGTCCGGAACTGTTCTTATAGAAGTATATGGGGGGAGGAAGGTGAGTATGATGGTGGGCTGTAGGAAGAGAGAAAACCAAACCAGCCGGGTGCCTAATCTGAAGGGCAGATTGGACATCGGGCTGGTTTCTACGGTGTTATGAGATTAGGGCAGCTGACTCTTGAGCCATAATTGTAGTTTATACAACTAAATGGGCTTAATAGGAGCCTACAGTTTCAATTAACTGTAGTTCGTACACTTATTTTGTGTTCAACTTAAGAAAAAGGCTCTAAGAGCTATTTATTATTGTATGAAATACAACTAACACAGAAAAAGCGGGGCTCCGCTCTTTTTAATTGTACAAAATACACTTATCTTGTTGCGGCGTACTGCCGGAGAAGCTATAGCTACCAAAGCACACTTAGTACACAAACTTCCGCTGTGCCCAGTAGCTGAACAGGAAGATCGAGATCTCGGTCAGGATCTTAGCTGCGACCAGCGGGATGATCAGCTGCTCATTATAGAAGTAGAGCAGCCCGTAATTGAACAGCAGCACGAGGATCACGAGGGAGAAGTATTTGGGCAGCGACTGGAGTCTCGACTTCTTGCCGCCGGTGAAGACATATTTCCGGTTCAAGGAGTAATTAAAGATCGAGCTGCATAATCGCGCACCGGCTACGGACAGGAACAGGTTATGGGTGAGGCTCTGGAACAGGAACAGCAGCGTGAAGTCGAGCAGGGCGGACAGCAGCGAGGAGGTGCTGAACATCAGAATCGGCAGATAGATCCGGAATGAGTCAATAAGCGGCCGGAAATGGGACGATTTATTATGGTCCAGATACACGGTATCAATGAACTCTTCCGTGATTTTATAGCCCTCCTTGTGGGCGGTCAGCAGCATGTTCATTTCATACTCGAACCGGTCCCCCGGAATCTGGCAAAGCCAACCCAGCATGGAGGGAGAGAAGCCGCGCAGGCCGGTCTGGGTATCATAGATTTTCGTGCCTGTAGTGAGGGAGAATACCCCTCTTGTCACCGAGTTTCCAAAGCGGCTCCGCAGCGGAATCTTTCCGCTGAAGCGGCGGCTGCCGAGCACAATCCCGGGGGTGGGCTGGTTCAGCAGGATATCAGCAATCCGCTTGATGTCATGGGGCAGATGCTGCCCGTCGCTGTCTGCGCAGACTACATAGCCGGGCAGTCCGGCCTCCTGAATATACTTGAAGCCGGTCTTTATAGCCTGTCCTTTTCCGAGATTGACAGAATGAGACAGGACATCGCAGCCAAAGGCTTCAGCAGTCTGGAAGAGTCCGCGGTAAGCCGGGCCGCTGCCGTCATCCACAATAACGATGGAGGCGAGCTGATAATCTTGCAGCTTGATAATCAAATCCAGCAGCCGTTCGTCTGGTTCATATGCAGGAATTAGTATAGTTATCATAAGGGTCACTCCTTGATATAAAGTATGTCGCTTACGCCGCGTTCCTGGTTTTTGCCCTGCGGGTTATTGACGACCCGTCCCATGAAATACATGGTGGATGAACCGCCGCCGTCGAGGTTGTAGGCTTCTGTGGCACCGAGGTCCTGCATCAGATCAGCAAGCTCAGTGAGTGTCATTCCGCGGCTGTATCCTTCGTTGCGCCCGTCAACCACAACAAACACGTAATGGTTCGGGGCGATCATCCCGATGGCCGTCCGCGGATTCGCATTTTGAATCGAGCGGTTGCCGAAGTTGGTATCGATTTTGACATTGCTGAAGTCACTGGTAATCTGGCCGTCCTGAATCAGAATGGGACCGAACGAGAGGGTATTGATAGCCCCTTGCGCCAGCAGCTCGGACGAAGAAATCTCTTCCTCGTTATAGGTCTGCATCGTCCCGTCTTCGAACAGCGCCATTGCGTCCCGCACCGGATCATCCCGGTACACCGTGCCGTTACGGATGATCACGCCGTCTTCACGGAAGCCGTAGTAATCGCCGTTGATCGCGAACAGCGCATCGTTGCTGGCGGCAATCTCCGAGGTCACCTCTGTGATGTTCGTGCCGAAGCTGTTGTCGGCAAAAGCGGAACGAAGGCTGCTGGAATTCTTCAGCACGACATCAGCGACAAAGTAAGTGATCTGATCGGATCCGGATCCGGTCTGTACCTCGTCGATCTTGATCTGGATATCGTCGCTGCTGTAGCTCCAGTCATCTGAAGTGGCATTAACCTCTAAGGCAGTCGTGGAAGTTGTGGCAGTCGTAGTAGTAGTGGCATTGGTGGCGGCCGTACCGCTTCTGCTGTCTGACGAAGCAGCTTCATCAGCTACAACGACTTCCACATGCTCGATTAAGTAACGGTCTGCCAGCTTATATACCACTCCGCCAACCACCAGCAGAAATACTAGAATACCTATCCCTATTTTTTGTTTGAAGCTCAGGGTTTTCTTTTTGTCCATTTGTGTCATTTCAGGATCACCTCTACGTTTAAGTTCTTAAGAAGCATGATACGTGCGATACCTTTAATGAACCTGAAATTACTTAGGAGCAGCTATTTACGAAGCAGCGTGTCCGCTCCCCAGCATTTATCCGAGTTGATCTATGGTAGAAAGAACCGCGAACGGCAGCCTGCGGGTGATACAGTACACCCCGGAGGGCGGCCCGATTTATAAGGAACTGCGGTATAATGGCGGCAAGCTGGTTATTGCCTATGACACTACGGAAGACGATTTTGGCCCTAAAGAGACAGGGACATTTGTGTGTACAGCACTTAACCGCGAGGATGAGAGTACAGTGCTGAAATACACGCTGACGGGCTGCGAGGGGGAATACCGGAAACGGCGCTGCTGTGGATCGGATTCGAGCTGTCAGAGATGGATGATTTCGGATTTGTGCTGGCCAATTATATGCAGGACAAAACATTAACGGGATCCTGCAACATCAAGCCGCCCCTGAGCTATGAGCTGCAAATAGACATTAATGATCATGAACAGCAGTTTGCGTGGAGCGAATGTGACCAGAGCGCAGACGGCAAGGAAATGACAGCGCTGGCGCGGTACATCATCGGCATCGTGCAGGAGGAGAAGCTCTATAAAGAGCTGCCGGACATCAGAGGCTATTATGAATGACCATAATATTGCTATACTTTAATTATTAAAAGATAGAGTTCCGGGAGGTACTGCCGTGCTACAGCGTGTGCTGCTAATAGAAGATGATGAAGATATAAGCAGAATGGTAAGCTCTTATTTGGCAAAAGAAGGCTATGAGGTGGATACGGCATTCGACGGTGAAGCGGCAGAATGGAAGATTCTCGGCGGCACAGCCTACGCTCTGGTGCTGCTGGATCTGATGCTGCCGAAGCGCAGCGGCATGGATGTACTTCAGACGATCCGTGCCTCAAGTCTGGTGCCGGTGCTGATAATGTCGGCTAAGGACAGTGATGTGGATAAGGCACTCGGACTTGGTTTTGGGGCGGACGATTACATCACCAAACCGTTCTCGATGATTGAGCTGGCGGCCCGGGTGAAGGCGGCAATCCGCCGGGCGGGTTATGCAGCAGCCGGTACCAAAGCGGAAGAAGCTGTGACGTCCATTGATCAGGGGAAGGTCATTCTGCTGCGCGGCCTGACGGTGAACCTGGACACGTTCTCGGCATTGAAGGATGGAGAAGAGGTCAAGCTGACCGCCAAAGAGTTTCATATCCTGAAGCTGTTCGCCGCGAATCCGGGCAGAGTGTTCACGAAGGCGCAGATTTACAGCCTGGTCTGGGAAGATGATTACTATGGGGATGAGAATGTCATTAATGTACATATGCGCAGACTGCGGGAGAAGATCGAGGATGACCCTTCCCATCCGGAGTACATCAAAACATTATGGGGCATCGGTTATAAGCTGGGGGATGTGCTGTTATGATTATATTGTTTAGCGGGGGGCTGGTGCTGCTCCTGCTTGTCATCCTGTGGCAATATTTGCGGCTGCGGGAGCACGGACGCCAGCTGGAGTACATTCATTCCAAGCTGGAGAGTATCATGGACCGGGGCTCGCATGAGAGGCTGCTTCTATTCAACAGTGACCCTGCGCTGCAAAAGCTGCTTGCGAGTCTCAACTCGCTGCTGGATGTCAATCACAAGGGTGCAGTGGAGAAGGCCAGACTGGAGCAATCCATGCGCCATATGCTGGCCAACATTTCCCATGATCTCAAGACCCCGCTGACCGTAGTGCTCGGCTATATTGAGACGCTGCTTCAGGATGATTCCATGCCTGCTGAGGAGCAGGAGAGGCTGCTGCGGACGATTCATGCCAAAGCGGAAGAAGTGATTACGCTGATGAACCGTTTTTTTGATCTGGCTAAGCTGGAGTCAGGCGACAAGGACATTCCGCTGACCAAGGTCGAGCTCGGTGAACTGTGCCGCCGCAATATTCTGTCCTTCTATGAACTTCTCAGCACTAAAGGGAGCGAGGTGCACATCGATATTCCGGATGAGCCCCTGTACATCATGGGCAATGTAGAGGCTCTGGACCGGGTGCTCGGCAATTTGTTGTCCAATGCCATTTCCTACGGCGATGCCGGCGGGATGCTCGGTCTGCGGCTGTACAGTCAAGAGGACAAGGTCTGCTTAGAAGTATGGGACAAGGGCAAGGGCATTGCGGAAGACCACCAGGATAAAATCTTCGAGCGGCTGTACACCCTGGAAGACTCGCGTAACCGGACATATCAGGGCAGCGGGCTGGGCCTCACGATCACCAAAAGACTGATCGAGCAGATGAACGGCACCATCAAACTAACCAGCAAACCCTACATTAGAACATCTTTTACCCTGTCTTTCCGCAGATTATACAATATGAACTTAAAAATACGAGAAGAAGATAAGGAGTAACGGAGGGGGTTTTTGGAACTGTAGGAGCGGTAGCGTCCGCCTGAAAGCTTTCCGCAGGAAAGCTCACTTCGGAAGCATAACCAGTCTACAGATTTCCACCGAGAAAAGCGGTAAATCAAGAAATCTGTAGACAACAGCGGCCGGAAGTCCAAACATTCACCATAGTTGCGACTGCTCCTTATTTATAAACCTAAAGTTCGATTTATACAGCTTAAGAATTTCGTAAGAATCAGGTAATAAAAAAGAAAATTCCGCCCTGTAATATAAGAAACAAGGAAAACAATGAAGCAAAGGGGATAACGGAAATGACAACCATATTACGGACATGGGACTTAACCAAGGTTTACGAGGGCAAGGAAGCCGTGAATAACGTGAATATGAATATTAAGCAGGGTGAGATTTACGGCTTTTTGGGACCGAACGGGGCCGGCAAAACAACCGTGATGAAAATGATGACCAATCTGGTCAAACCGACTGCGGGCGAGATTGAATTTTTCGGCGAAAAGATGACTGAGCGTTCTTATGAGATGCTCAAGTGTATGGGCTGTATTATTGAATATCCGGTGTTCTATGATAAGCTGACGGCCAAAGAAAACCTGGAGCTGCACGGAGAGTATATGGGCTACTATGACCCCAAAGCGATGAAGGAAGCGCTGGAGCTGGTGAAGCTTACAGGCATCGACAAAAAGCCGGTCAAGCAGTTCTCTCTGGGAATGAAGCAGCGTCTGGGCATTGCAAGAGCCGTGATGACGAAGCCGGAGCTGCTGATCCTGGATGAGCCGATCAACGGGCTGGACCCGCTGGGGATTAAGGAGCTGCGCGAGGTATTCCGCATGCTGAGCCGTGAGTACGGGATGACACTGCTGATCTCCAGCCATATCCTGGGTGAAATTGAACAGATCGCCGATACGATCGGCCTCATCCGCGATGGGGTGCTTTTGGAAGAAGTCGCAATGGATACGATCCGCAGCCGGGATACTGACTATATTGAGCTGGTTACAGAAGAGAGCACGAAGGCGGTATATGTGCTGACACATACGCTGGGACTGGGCAACATCAAAGTGATGGGTCCCCGAACGGTCCGGATCTACGACCCGATCCCGCAGCTTGAGCTGAGTAAGGCGCTCACAGCGGCTAATGTGGAGCTGGAAAGTCTGAACAAGAAGCATCATTCGCTGGAAGATTATTTTGTAGAACTGATGGGGGGTGAAGTCGTTGCTTAAATTAATCCGGCTTGAAATGCGCAAAAATAAAATCAATCTGCTCCGGGCTGTGCTGATCACTGATCTGGTAATTCTGTTGTTTATGATTCTTATCGCATTCACAGGAATAGACGATGCCGGCGAATTCATTACCTATGGTGATGTATTTGAGGGTGTGCATATATTTGTAAAAGTTACGTTTCTGATTTTCGGTTCTGTTCTGATCAGCAAGCTGGTCATTGATGAGTATAAAAATAACACAGTGACTGTACTCTTTATGTACCCTATCCCGCGCAAAAAGCTGATGGCAGCCAAACTCATTATCGTGTCGCTCTTCATCCTGATTACCGTCTTCGTGTCCAATGTGCTGATAAGTGCTGCTCTCGTCGGCTTCAATCACTACTTCATGGATGCTATCACGGGAGAAGTGACACTGAAGCTGATTACGTCGCAGATTACTACAGCTGCTTCGGATGCGGTATATTCAGCAGGGATAGGGCTGATTCCATTGTTCTTCGGACTACGCAAAAAGTCAGTACCAGCTACCATCGTGTCCGCCGTCCTGCTCGCAAGCGTCTTATCCTCCAACTTCGGCCAGTTCCGGCTGGGCAACCAGGTAGGCGTCTCCTTATTTCTCGGACTGGTTGGTGTAGCTGTTGCTTATCTGTCCATCCGCAATATTGAGCATCAGGACATTGCATGATCTGAAGGGATAGTCCAAAATACCCGTAAAAACCGCTTGGCGTCTATGTTTTCATGGCGACCACAAGCGGTTTTTTTGCTATAATAGACTTTAATTCAGGAATTTCTACAAATATAGAGAATTTCCGCATTTACGGAATAACAATAGCAGGTTCAGAGCAGTGAAGGAGTTGGGCTATGCATAAAGACTGGGCTGCCATTTTGGGCAGGGTGCTTTCTGAGGAAAGCGCTTATAAAGCGTTATACGATCATCATCCTGATTGGATTATTGTGCTCGACAGGCAGGGGAATTACGTCGATAGTAACCGTGTTTTAAGTGCTGCAGACGGCAACGGACTGGCGCGTATCCGTGCAAACGGGGAAGAGTTCCCCCGGATACTCCCCGGTGAAGCGTATTTTGCAGCAGCCCTCGAAGGGATGATCTCCAGCTTTGAACTTGTGGACGAAGATATCCAAGGTGAATCCATTCCCTGCACTATTTCCTATGTTCCGTTGAAATCTGCGGAAGGCATCGCTGGTGTATTCGCAATTATTCATCATGACCATTCCGCTCTGCTCCCCGGAGTGCTGCTGGACTGGCTCAGTCAGTTGGCGGCAGCCGGACGTGAAACCGGGAGGGAAGAGCAGGCAGAGCTTGAATCAGGAGATCCGAAACTGCCGGAGCTAATACTTGAGATGGCTG
>CAKMKL010000413.1 GCA_927443375.1 uncultured Paenibacillus sp.
GGAGCGGCAGGTGCTGCTGGATGCTTTGGTACGCCATCGCTGGAAGCCATTGCCGGCGGCGCAGGCGCTGGGGATTTCCTGAGCGGGCTGAGTGATCAAGGTGACCGGACCCGGCTCTATAATACGGTGAATGATATGCGGGGGATGCTGTACCGCAACCAGCTGATTGATTCCATCTATATTTACCGTAAGTGGGACGATAAGGTGCTGACGCTTAACGGGCTGGTCGACCGGGATGTTTTTGCTGACCGGGATTATCTGGCCGGAGTGCTGGCGGAGAATGAGGAACGGAACTGGAGTGATGTCCGTACGCTCCGGTTATTCAGCTCTGACCAGCCGGTGCGGGTGATTAGCATGGGCAAAATGCTGCCGCTGCCGTTTGGGGCAGAGGGTGTGGTTGTAGTGAATTTAAGCATGTACCGGCTCGAGCGGATGATTGATGACATGACGAAAAGCCAGGTCTCCTTCATGCGTGTGCTCGGTGACCAGGGAGACCTGGTCTATGCCGCTCACCAGGAGAACGATATTCCGGAGGGGGATGTGCTGACCCGGATCACAATGGATAACACAGGCTGGACCTTTGAGAGCGGCATCCGCGCAGGCGAGCTGTTCGCCTGGATGTCTGTTGTCTCTTATCTCTGGATTATCATCGGTATCCTGACCGTAGTGCTGGGAACCCTGTACATCCTGTACATCACCCGCAAAAACTACCGGCCGATTCAGGCGATGATGAACCGGATCCAGGCACTGCAGTTCCGTGAAGAAAGCCTCGACAACACCTCGAGAAGCGAGCTTGTACTGATTGACCGGGCGCTGGAAACGCTGATTAACCAGACGGTAAGCTACCAGAAGCAATACGATGAGAATCTGCTTGTCCAGCGCCGCCAGCTCTTTCTGGATTTAATGGAAGGGGAGCAAGGGGCCTCTTCTCTGGAGGAGAAGCTGCAGCACTTTAAGCTCTTTACGGATGAAGCGGTACAGTTTGCCTTTATTGCAGCAGAGATGAACCAATATGAGGAATTCCGCAGAAAATATCCGGCCAAGGAGCAGAACATGCTCAAGCTGACACTTATGAATCTGTTCCAGGAGCTGGCGGGTGAAGAGGAGCTGCAGGGCTGGGCAGAGTGGGTGAGCGGCAACCGGATCGGGCTGATGATCGGCTGCGGCGGGGATTTGCGGACGGGCAAGGATAGGCTGAGAATATTGGCCGAGCGTTATCTGAGATGGGTCGGCGATAACCTCGGGCTGTCGCTCGCCATTGGTGTTGGCCCGGTTGTTGACGGACTGGTGGCTATCTCGGATTCCTGCACTGCAGCGGAAGCGGCGCTTCAGCATAAGCTGTCGCTCGGCAGGGATATGATTGTACTGAGCGACAGACTGCCGGACCGTTCCACCCTGCACTCCTATAAGTATTTACAGATGCTGAGTGAAATCGTCCGTGAATTCCGGATCGCCGACGAGAACTGGCGGCAGCGGGTAGATGAGCTGTTCCGCTGGTTCAGCAGCGACCAGATCAAGGACGAAGAGATTCATATGCTGCTGCATATGCTGATCCAGATGCTTGACCGCGAGCTGGGCCAGCTGTCGGACAGCCTGCGCAGAATGTTCGCCGAGCCCAGCCTGCAGGGATACTACAGCGAAATGGAGTCACAGACAACGCTGGAGCAGGTCCAAGATGTGATACTGAAGTGGCTGGCCGAAATTTACCGGATTTATGTATCGGTGAATGAATCGAAGAGCTACCGGGCCATGATCAGCGAGATGAAGGTCTATATCGAAGAGAATTTTGACAACCCGGACCTATCCCTGAAGCATCTCAGCGACCGGTTTCAGATCTCCGGCAAATATGCCAGCCATCTGTTCAAAGAGGAATTTGATATGAAATTCGTAGACTTCCTGACCCAGCTGCGGATGCAGCGGGCGGAATATCTGCTGGCAACTACAAGTGATAATCTCCAGGATATTGCCTTGAAGCTTGGGTATACCAGCTCTATTACTTTTGGACGGGTGTTTAAGCGGGTAGTCGGTGTAACGCCCGGCGACTACCGCAAGCACCGGATGAAGCCGGGTACAGATGAGCATGAGAATTAATCCAGCACAGGATGATAAGCCGACAGTCAGGCCGTTTTTTCGCCGGATTGCCGGCTTTTTCTGTATTTATTGACCGGCTTATAACTTTAGTTAGATTTCATATAGGACAATTAAATTTATAATAACTAAAAATTGTATACCTCAGCTTATACATCGGATATGTTGGGCTAGATAAACGTGTTAAGATAAATGCAACTATACCTGATGCAGGCAATACTTGAGGAATCGCAACGAAGGATTTGGAGGAATCAATTATACAATGTCATTTGCAGACAGCATTAGGCTTCAGGAATTACTGGACGGAACGTGTATGGAGGTATCTTCCTTTTTAGAGTGTGCTGTGGCGTTGACGAAGCTGGTTCAGTTTGCACATCAGAAGGATAAAGTCATCGGCTGCCTACAGCCTGGCGTGCTGCTGGTTCACAGAGAGCTGAAGGAAGCTTACCTGGCTGAAGAGGGCGGGGAGAATTATGCCTATCTGTCCCCGGAGCAGCTGAGCCGGAGCAATCCGCTTCTGCTGGACAAGCGCAGCGACCTGTACACCCTGGGAATCCTGTTCTATGAGATGCTTACAGGCAGGCTGCCGCTGCAGGCCCGGCGTTTAGAGGATTGGATTCATGTACATATGGCTGTTGTGCCCGCACCGCTCAGCGGACTGCGGCCGGAGCTTGAGGGGCCGCTGGAAGAAATCATTGCCAAGCTGCTGTCCAAGTCCCCGGAGCAGCGTTATCAGAGTGCTTATGGACTGCTGGCAGATCTGCAGCAGTGTATTTCATTACTCAACACAACAGGTGAGATTGAACGTTTTGAGACCGGGCTGAAGGACAGGATCAGCCAGTTCCGGCTGCCGAAGCGGCTGTTTGGCCGGGAAGGGGAGGCGCGTGAACTTAGAGCGGTGGTAGAACGGGCTTCGGCCGGTGAATCCGGCTTTGTTCTGGTTACAGGCCGAGCCGGCAGCGGCAAAACCTCGCTTATTGGCGAGCTGCAGCTTTCATTCACCCGTGAAGGCGGCACGTTTATTACCGGGAAATGTGACTATATGAATCACGAGATTCCGTTCGCGCCTATTCTGCAGGCTCTCCGCCGGCTGCTTCGGCAAACCTGGAGCGAAGCTCCAGACAAAGTGGAGCAGTTAAAAGCCCGGCTGCTGGACGCTCTGGGCCAGGGCGCAGGAATCATCACTGAAATATTACCGGAAGCCGTGCGGCTGCTCGGTACCATCCCTTTAGCTGAACCTCTTCCTCCCGCGGAGGCTGCGCTCCGTTTCCGCCGGCTGCTGCCGACGTTTATCGGTATGTTTGCCGGTGAAGACCAGCCGCTCGTATTATTCCTGGATGATCTGCAATGGGCTGACCCGGATACACAGGATTTTCTGAGAGTCTTTGCAGAGGATGAAGTGACGAGCGGTATAGCCGTGATTGGATCATTTCGCTCAGAAACGCTGGAGGAGCGGCTGGACAGCGGAGATCAGAATGGGGCCTCTGCAGCCTGGCTTGAGCAAATGCTGGCAATGCAGCACAAACCATCTTCGCCGCGTGTCCATCACATAGCGCTGGAGCCGCTGACTTATGTGGATGTCAGACAATTCCTCTCTGATATCTTTGAAGAGAACACGGCACGTGTCCGGATGCTCGCCGAACTGCTGTACCACCGCACGGGCGGGGACCCGCTCTACATACACCGGCTGCTGGACAGCCTTCACCGCGAGCAATGTCTATATTTTGATGAAGCGCGGGGGATCTGGGAGTGGGACATAACGGCGATTACCGCCTTGCCGGAAGCGCCCGGGCTTCTCCAATTAATCGAACAGCGCATCCGGCTGCTTCCCGGAGATACCGTCGGCCTTCTGGGAATAGCAGCGGCGCTAGGATATAGCTTCCGTGTATCGGATATTGCTTCAATGAGCGGGTATTCTTTGGAAGATACGCTGGTGCTGCTCCAGCCTGCCGAGCTGGAAAGCCTGATCAGCCGGGAGGACAGTTCCCCGGACATAGAAACGGGCGGACTGGTCTATTCCTTTCTGCATGACCGGATTCAGCAAGCCGCTTATGGTATTGTGCCAGAGGAGGAGCAGGCCGGCCTGCATCTGGCTATCGGACGCAGCATGAGCCGCAGTACGGACAAACAGGCATACTCGGTTTTTGACCGGGTGTATCACCTCAATCTGGGCTCCCCCAAGATGGAAGACCGTGCAGAGCGCAGAGCGCTTGCCGAGCTGAATCTTCAGGCCGGCCTGAAGTCGAAAGCGACTACGGCGTTTGCCGCCGCATTATATTTCCTGGAGACAGGGCTGCATCTCCTGGGCGACGAAGAGGCGGTTCCGGGCTCGCTGCCTTACAGGCTGATGCTGGAATTGCCGGAATGTGAATATATTTGCGGGTATACAGAGCGTGCGTCGGCGCTGCTCGACCGGCTGATGGCGCTCACCGGAGATCAGCTCGAGCGTTCCAATATCTACCGTATCCGGATTGCTATGTATGCCTATCTGAAAAAAGACGAGCTGGCTGTAAAAGTCGGGCGTAAGGCGCTCGCGGAATTCGGCTGGAAGCTGCCGCTCAGACCTTCCCATGCCGCTATTTTAAAGGAAGTGACGCTGACTCAAACGGCTCTGTACCGCAAGCGTGATCAGCTCACGGCGCTTCCGGTGAACCGCGATCCCCATTACAAAGCTTTATCTGACCTTATAATGGCCATTGCCAGCTCCGTATTTACGGTAAGTCTCGAGCTGTCGGCGGTACTCTTTTCCAGATTCGTCCGCTATGGGCTGAAGGCCGGGAATAATGAAGCCTTTGCTTATATTCTTGCCGGCTACGGGCTGGTGATTCTGCGAAATAAATTGTCTCTTTATCAAAAAGGGAAGCTGTACATTGAAACGGCCAGTCAGCTGTCCGCTCCCTTTGAAAGTGCAGATTTGTCGTGCCGCCTCGATTATATCCGCGGGCTGGCCCGGCTGCAGCAGAATCCGCAGGAGGCGGGAGGTTATTTCCGGCAGTCGGTCCAGCATGGCATGGAAGCGGCCAATCTGTCTTTTGTCAGTATTGCGATGCTGACTTCTACCGTTAACCACACAGGAAGTCTGCATTCATTATCCAGGATGATTATGGAATATGAGATCCTCTCGCGAAAGCTTGTGGATGAGGTTACGCTCAGCATTTTCCGGATTGCTAAAGAATATATAGCCCGGATGCAGGGGGATACGAGCCTTAGTATGGCAGCAACTCTTCCGGTTCAGAATGATAGCCGTTCCGAGGAAAGCCTGAATAATGAAATTTATTATATCTGCACCTGTGAAACGGAGCTGGCCTATTTGGAAGGGAGATACCGGGAAGCGCTTGTCTGGGTGGCTCAAGGCCGCTTCAACACCTTCCGGCAAACCCGGATGCAGGTGCGCAAACAGCATATTTACCATGCTTTGACACTTGCCGCCCTATATCCCGACGCCTTGCCGGAGGAGCGCAGCAGCTTCCGCCGGCAGCTTACCAAACATCAGAATCCGCGTGTGCTTATTCCGTTTCTTGTCTTGACGCTGCTCTATGCCGGACACTGGCTGAACAATCTGAATATCTCGCTGTTTATTATTAACACTTTAG
>CAKMKL010000414.1 GCA_927443375.1 uncultured Paenibacillus sp.
GATAAGAAGCGTAAGAAGAGCGGACCTTCCAAGCTTACCTTTGAAGAAATCGGCGGACAGGACAATGCGAAGCAGGAGCTGCGCGAAGCACTGGATTTTCTGATCCGGCATGAGGAAATCAGCAAGTTCGGGATTCGCCCGTTGAAGGGTATCCTGCTTACGGGTCCTCCGGGAACAGGGAAGACGCTGATGGCCAAAGCGGCGGCTCATTATACCAATTCCGTGTTTGTAGCGGCATCAGGCAGTGAGTTCGTGGAAATGTACGTGGGTGTCGGAGCCGGACGTATCCGTGATTTGTTTAAGGATGCCCGCAACCGCGCCTTAAAAGAAAATAAGCAAAGCGCAATTATTTTTATCGATGAAATTGATGTAATCGGCGGTAAGCGTGAAGGCGGGCAGCAGCGCGAGTATGATCAGACGCTGAATCAGCTGCTGACTGAAATGGACGGGATCTACAACAACGACACCCCGCGCATCCTGCTGGTTGCCGCGACGAACCGTAAGGAGATGCTTGACTCTGCGCTGCTGCGTCCGGGCCTGTTTGACCGTCATATCCAGGTCGATATGCCTGACAAGAAGGGCCGGAGATCGATTCTCGATCTTCACGCCAAGAATAAGCCGCTGCACGCGGATGTCAATCTGGACAAGGTAGCAGAGGAAGCCTACGGGTTCTCTGGTGCCCAGCTGGAAAGTGTGATGAACGAGGCCGCGATTTACATGATGCGTGAGAACCTCACTGAGGTGGAGCAGCGGCATCTCTCGCTGGCCATCGACAAGGTGATGATGGGCGAAAAGACAGACCGTGAGACGAACCAGGAAGAAAAGCAGCGGGTGGCTATCCACGAGCTTGGCCATGCGATTATGGCAGAGCTGCTGCGTCCGGGAAGTGTCAGCCAGGTTACCCTGACTCCGCGCGGACAGGCTTTGGGTTATGTTCTGCATAATCCGCAGACCGAGCAATACCTCTACACCAAAGATTATCTGGAGCATCAGATTATGATTGCCCTTGGAGGGGCAGCTTCGGAGGAGATGTATTACGGCGGACGCAGCACCGGCTCACGAGGCGATTTTGACCAGGCGCTGAACATTGTAGAGACGATGATGAAATCCGGACTTACCTCGCTTGGCATTGCTAATCTGGAAATGGTTACCACTGAAGAATTAATGAAAGAAAATAGTAAAATATTAGATGAGCTAATGATTCGCACCCGAGACCTGCTGGAGAAACAGAGAAATGTGTTTGACTACTCTTTGGATATATTAATGAAGGAGGAAGTCCTCTCCGGAGAGCAATTTCGTTGTCAATTTCGTGACAGTGTGAGATTACCGGCATAATTATTTATGCCGGTTATTTTTTTTTACTTTTCAGACATGCTAAGATATTATTATATGTCGGGCTACATATTTTTTACGACAGACAAGGTACAATACAAAAGTATAGATACCTGAAAGGATGGAGACTTTTACATGAATTTTAAAAAAATCGGCGTCATCGGCGGCGGAACCATGGGTCAAGGGATTGCTGAAATGCTGGCAGCCAAGGGCCTGGATGTTATGCTGGTGGAGAAAACCACGGAAAGACTGGATTACTCTTACGGAATGATCGAAACAAGTCTCGATAAACAGCTGGAGAAATGGGCAATTACCCAGGCTGAGAAGAAACTGATTCTGAGCCGTATTCAAAAAGTGACACATTTCGCGGAGCTCAGCTCGTGTGATATGGTCATTGAGACCATTACCGAGGACCTGGAAGCGAAGCAAAAAGTATTTAATCAGCTGGATGCAGTGTGTCCGAGCAACATTATTCTGGCCAGCAACACGTCGACACTCAGCTTGACAGAGCTTGCCAGCTCAACAATGTATCCGGAGCGCGTAATCGGCATGCACTTTATACATCCTGTAGGTAAGGTGGACCTTGTTGAAATCGTGCGCGGTCTGAGAACTTCCGACAGCACTTTTGAAGATACTAAAGCCTTTGTGGATGAAATCGTTGATAAAAAGGGCGTAATGATTTACGAATCTCCGGGATTTGTATCTTCACGCCTCATTTGCTTGTTCATTAACGAAGCTATGCATGTGCTTCAAGAAGGTGTTGCTTTTCCTGAGGATATCGATGATGCTATGCGCATTGGTTACCAGTTCCAGCATGGACCGCTTGAAATGGCTGACCGTTTCGGATTGGATTCCGTGCTTGCCGCACTTGAAAACATGTTCCGCGAATACGGTGAACTGAAGTACCGTCCATCGACTATTCTGAAGAAGATGGTGCGTGCAGGACAATTGGGTGCAAAATCGGGCGAAGGCTTCTTCAAGTATGACAAGGATGGTGACCGGATATGAATGTTTTAGTAATCAACTCGGGTAGTTCTTCTTTGAAATATCAGCTGTATAACATGACAGATGAATCCGTACTGGCAAAAGGTCTGGTAGAACGTATCGGGATGGATTCGTCCATTCTGACCCACAAACCGACCGGCAAACCGGATGTGACGGAAGTCAGTGAAATCCTGGAGCATAATACGGCGATCCGCAAAGTACTGGCATGTCTGACCGACAGTGAGCATGGTGTAATTGGCTCCATTGATGAAATCAATGCTGTGGGCCACCGTGTTGTACACGGGGGAGAATTTTTCAAGGAATCCTCTTTGGTGGACGGCGATGCCAAATCGAAGATCCGCCAGCTGTTTGACCTTGCACCGCTGCACAATCCTGCTGCAGTAATGGGGATCACAGCTACTGAAATCAATATGCCGGGTGTTCCGCAGGCTGTTATTTTCGATACTGCGTTCCACCAGACTATGCCCGAAAAAGCTTATATGTACGCAATTCCTAGAGTGCTGTACAACAAATATAAAGTCCGCCGCTACGGAGCACACGGCACATCCCACGAATTCGTCAGCAAAGCTGCAGCCGAATATCTGGACCGTCCGCTCGAAGACTTGAAGATCATTACTTGCCATATCGGTAACGGTGCAAGCGTAACTGCGGTTCAAGGCGGAGTATCTATCGATACCTCAATGGGGATGACCCCGCTTGAAGGTCTGATGATGGGTACACGCAGTGGTGACCTTGATCCCGCTATCGTTCCTTATGTGATGAACAAGGAAGAGCTGTCCGTCGGCGAAGTGAACTCCATGCTTAATAAGCACAGCGGTCTCTTGGCTATTTCCGGTGTGAGCAGCGACATGCGTGATATTATTGATGGTGCGGAGAAAGGCGAGCCTAACTCCACGCTTGCTTTTGAAATGTATGAATACCGTCTGCGCAAATATATCGGTTCTTATGCAGCCGCTATGAACGGTGTGGACGTCATCGTCTTCACAGCAGGTGTCGGCGAGAACGCATCGCTGCTGCGCGAAAGAGTACTGAATAATCTTACCTTCCTTGGCATTGAGCTTGACGCTGAGGCCAACAAGGTTCGTTCCGGCGATCCGCGTCGCATCTCTACAGCTGATTCCAAGGTACAGGTGCTGGTGGTTCCGACAAACGAAGAGCTTGTCATTGCACGCGATACCTATCGCCTTGTGCAAGGAATTAACGGCTAAATTAGAGGAGAGATCTTAGGCATGGCTAACAAGAGTGTAATCAAGAATGTGAATGAGCATGTCGGAGAAAGTGTTGTTATCGGCTGTTGGGTTAACAACAAACGCTCCAGCGGTAAAATTCAATTCCTGCAGCTTCGGGATGGTACAGGCTATATCCAGGGTGTTGTGGTGAAATCGGAAGTGCCTGAGCAGGTCTGGGACGATGCGAAAAGCCTCACCCAAGAAAGCTCATTGTATGTGACCGGCATTATCCGTGAGGAACCGCGCAGCCAATCCGGTTATGAAATGACTGTTACCGGAATAGAAGTGTTGCATCTCACCGAAAATTATCCGATTACCCCGAAGGAGCATGGCGTGGACTTCCTGATGGATCACCGTCATCTCTGGCTGCGTTCCGCGAAGCAGCGTGCGGTACTCGTTATCCGTGCGGAGATCATCCGTGCGATTCAGCAGTTCTTCAATCAGAATGACTTTACGAAGGTGGATCCGCCGATCTTGACTCCAACCTCGGCTGAAGGAACCACGAATCTGTTCCACACGAAGTATTTTGATGAGGATGCCTACCTGACGCAGAGCGGTCAGCTGTACATGGAAGCTGCTGCGATGGCACTGGGCAAGGTGTATTCTTTCGGGCCGACGTTCCGTGCGGAAAAATCGAAGACCCGCCGTCACTTGATTGAGTTCTGGATGATCGAGCCTGAAATGGCCTTCACTGATCACGAAGAAAGTCTCAAGGTGCAGGAAGAATTCATCAGCTTTATCGTGCAATCCGTATTAACCAACTGCCGCGCTGAGCTTGAAGCGGTGGGCCGCGATATCTCCAAACTGGAGAACATCAAAGCACCGTTCCCGCGGATTACTTATGACGATGCAATTAAGTTCCTGAATGAGAATGGCCATGAAATTGCCTGGGGCGATGATTTCGGCGCACCGCATGAAACTGCTATTGCGGAAGCCAATGACAAACCGGTGTTCATTACACATTATCCGGCTTCCTTCAAGGCATTCTATATGAAGCCGCATCCTGAGCGCCCAGAGGTTGTACTATGCGCAGACATGATCGCACCTGAGGGTTATGGTGAGATTATTGGCGGATCGCAGCGTATCGACGATCCTGCGCTGCTGGAGCAACGTTTCAAAGAGCATAATCTGTCAATGGATACCTATAAATGGTACATGGATTTGCGGACTTACGGTTCTGTGCCTCACTCCGGCTTCGGTCTTGGACTTGAGCGTACGGTAGCCTGGATTTGCGGCCTGGATCATGTGCGTGAAACGATTCCGTTCCCGCGTACCTTGTACCGTCTCTACCCGTAAATAACGCAAAGGGGGCTGGAGTATGGACGGCAAAGGATGGAATACCTGGGGTGAAGGCGCAGCTTTCGGTCTTCAGAATGGGATGGCCGTCATTCCTTATGCACTCTTAAAATATTACCGGAAGCTGAATCTTAGCGGCAGTGAAGCGATGCTGCTTATCCACCTGCTGTCTTTCCGGCAGGTGGAAGGCATCGAATTCCCGTCGCTGGAGGAACTGCAAAATGTGACCGGACGGAGCATATCTGTAATCGCCGGGGAGCTGCAGAAGCTGATGAAGGAAGGTTTTATCAGCATCGACGGAGATAATGACGAGCTGAGGGATATTCATTATGAGCAGTACAATTTCTCAGGATTGTACAGCAAACTTGGTGCTTATCTTGCGGAGGCTGCACAGGAAGCTGCTCAAGGCAAGCCTGTGGGCCATATGCCGGCGAGCCGGACTGTTGGACGATACTCCAGCAACCCGGCTGCTGCAGCGGCCGGAGAAGCCGAGGAGAGCCGCAACCTGTTCAGTATTTTCGAGAAGGAATTTGGCCGTCCGCTGTCGCCGATGGAATGTGAGACGATATCCGGCTGGGTAGATCAGGACTGTTATCCGGAGGAGCTCATCCTGCTTGCGCTCAAAGAATCCGTATTTGCAGGGAAGGTACACTTCCGCTACATCGACCGGATTTTGCTCGAATGGGCACGCAACCGGGTAAAGAATGCCCAGGATGTGAAGAACTACTCACAGAACTTCCGCGGAAGATAGCTGCATGAATAATTAATAAAACCTGTTGGCTTGGGAAACCAAGTTCAACAGGTTTTTTGCATGTACAATTATTTGCGACAAAAAACCTTTTGAGGTAAAATTTTACTGAAAGAGAATAAGATTAATCTTGGAGGATTTTCATGCGGATAAAGTTAATTCCCACTCATCATAAATTCAAAAAGAAGGCCGCTGGCATTGCAATTACCGTAGGTGCTGTAGTAGTTGTTGGTATCGGAGCAATAATAACGGCATTTTTATTTAGTGGTCCTGAGGAAAATCCGGTCACATTGGATGTTATGTCCCCAGTCACAACTCAGGAGCAAACCTCCGAAACTCAGACACCAGAAGAAAGTGTTATCGTATCTGGTGGGATTGAAACCAAGGACGGTAAAAATTTGTCAATCTGGCTGGCGGCAGGCAGAGACAACAATTTCGCGGTCATGAGAAGAAAACAGGACGAGACTCTAACAATGAGTGTAGAATCTGACCAGGAGATCAAGCTTGAAATCGGAATTATATCTGTATCGAGCGATAAAATTTACAGTGAGTCCGTCCTTAGTGGAACGGGTACTGTTACGATTACGGTGCCGGAAGACGGCGACTATCGTGTTTACATCAAGAATCATTCTGCTCTAGAGGCACACTTCCGTTTAATACTTGATGAACCTCTTACTAGCCCTCTTGTATAAGTCCAAAATGGGTTAAGCAACATATACAAGAAAGCCCGCAGATGATTCCATAAAGGAAGTCACATGCGGGCTAGTTTGTTATAAGCTGTTACAGCAGTTCTTTCTCAACGGCTGCGCCCATTTCACGGGAGCGCTCGGCGCAGCTGTTCACCGCTGCAATGACCGTTTCGAAGAAATCACCTTTTTCGAGGGTTTCGATCGCTGCTTGTGTTGCACCGTTCGGAGACGTAACCTTTTTCCGCAGGGCAGCCGGTTCTTCACCTGTCTGCTGTACCATACGGGCTGCCCCCAGAACGCTCTGTACGGTTAGTTCTGCGCTCTGCTCTGGTGTCAGTCCGCCCCGGATACCCGCGGCGGTCATCGCTTCCATCATGTAGTAGATGTAAGCTGGTCCGCTGCCGGAGATCCCGGTCAGAATTTCCATCCGTTCCTCTTCAATCACGGAAGTGATGCCGACGGATTCAAAAATATTGAGCGCCAGACGGCGGCTGGAGTCGTCAACTTCTTTGGAGAAGGCAATGCCGGTCGCTCCAAGTCCGATCGTACTGGAGGTGTTGGGCATCGTGCGTACCACAGGCTGTGTTGTGCCGAGCAGGGCTTGAATCGTACGGATCGTCAGGCCTGCGATAACAGAGACAATGAGCTGACCGGGTGAGAGCTGCGGAGCGAGTCCGCGAAGCGCCTCAGCAGCATCCTTTGGTTTCATAGCCAGGACAATCACATTAGCGTTGGCCAGGATTTCTGCTTTCTGCCCCGGGTCATTGCTGCCCCGTACGCCGTAGCGGCTGCGCAGCTCAGCCAGCCTTTCGCTGCTGCTGCGGTTAAGCATAGTGATGTTCTCAGAAGCTATTACGCTGCGGGCAATCATACCCCGCACAATCGCTTCGGCCATCGACCCGGCGCCATAGAAGACGATTTTATCATTAATAAGTGGAATAGCCGGTTGCTGACACATGCAATAAGTCCCCCCTAAATGTATTGTTCAGCATACTGCCGCAGATTAATATCGGTAAATTTACTGCGGAAGTATGCCTGTTATCCCCGAATTTGACCGTTGCCGCGGATTTTATATTTGCAGGAGGTGAGTGCGGGCAGACCCATCGGGCCGCGGGCATGCAGCTTCTGGGTGCTGATTCCGATTTCGGCGCCGAAGCCGAATTCAAAGCCGTCCGTGAAACGTGTAGAGGCATTATGATAAACGGCAGCAGCGTCTACTTCCTGCAGGAAACGTGCAGCATGCTCAGCATTTTCAGTTACGATGCATTCGGAATGTTTGGTGCTGAATTCGGCAATATGGCGTAAGGCTTCATCCAGTCCGCTGACAATCCGGATATTTAGAATATAGTCATTATACTCAGTTGCATAGTCTTCAGCGGTTACCGGTACTGCCCAGGGAATTAAGGCCATTGTTTCGGGACAGCCGCGTAATTCAACATTTACCCTGCGAAAGGCTTCGGCAAGCGAAAGCATATGTTCAGCGGCGTAGTCGCGGTGGACAAGCAGCGTTTCCATTGAATTACAGACAGAAGGGCGCTGGGCTTTGGCGTTAAGGCTGATCCGTTCAGCCATTTCCGGGTCACTGCCTGCATCCAGATAAGTATGGCATATGCCTGCTCCTGTTTCAATTACCGGCACGGTAGCATTAAGGACAACATTTTGGATCAGAGAGCTGCCTCCGCGCGGGATAATGACGTCGAGAAGGCCATTCAGCTTCAGCATCTCATCCACAGAGGAACGGTTCGGATCTTCAATCAGCTGCAGGGCTGCGGCAGGGATTGAGGTTTCAGCCAAAGCGTTGTGCAGTACTTCGACAATTTTACGGTTGGACGAGAGGGCGGAAGAACCGCCGCGCAGGACCACAGCATTCCCGGTCTTGAGGCAAAGCCCGGCTGCATCGACTGTTACATTAGGACGAGCTTCATAGATAATGCCGATAACCCCAAGCGGGACGCGGATTTTCTCGATCGATAGGCCGTTCGGACGTTCAATCGTTTCGAGGGTGTCGCCGATAGGGTCAGGCAAGACAGCGATTTGCTGCAATCCCTCCGAAATGGCGTCTATCCGGCTGACATCCAGTGCCAGACGGTCAAGCATCGACTCCGGAGTGCCGGCGAGACGCCCGCGTTCCAGGTCTTCCAGATTGGCGGCGATAATAGCGGAGGCTTCACGCCGCAATGCTGCAGCCATGACAAGCAGTGCTTCATTTTTCTGGCGTGTGGTTAGGCTTGCAAGTATCCCGGTGGTCTCTTTCGCCAAAGAGGCTTTAGTAACGACTTCACTCATATCTTTCCCTCCTATAAATTGTTTATCGTAGCGTAATCCATTCATCGCGGTGGATCACCTCGAGCCGGTGGACTTCACCGAGCTTCGGGACGATCTCGCGGCTGGGCAGACCCTGAATGCTGCGCAGCTGGGTGTCATCATAGTTTACGATGCCCCGGCCCAGCAAGGTAGCATCGGGGCCGAGTACTTCTACCACATCTCCGGAGTGAAAGCTGCCTTCAATCCGTTTAACGCCGACCGGAAGAAGACTATGCCCGCCGTGGAGCAGGGCTTCGACGGCTCCTTCATCTACATACAACGAGCCGAGCGGAGTCGACATGAAACCGAGCCACTGCTTTTTGACCGGCAATGAGGAGAGCGTGGTATCAAAATACGTACCCTTACCCGTTCCTGCCGCAGCCAGCCGCAGATCTCCAGGTTCGGTGGCCCTGCCGATAAATACAGGTACTCCGCCTCTGGTGGCGATTTTGGCAGCGTCAATCTTGGAGCGCATGCCGCCTGTCCCTACACTGGAGCCTGCTCCGCCTGCGAAGGCATAGATTTCAGGAGTGATCTCTTGCACGTGACTGTAGCGGACGGCATCGGGATTCTTGCGGGGATCGCCGCTGTATAATCCGTCCATGTCCGTCAGCACGAGGAGCCGGGAGGCTTTCAGGAGGTTCGCGACCAGCGCCGACAACGTATCATTGTCCCCGAACTTCAGCTCATCGACCGATACGGTGTCGTTCTCATTAAATACTGGAACAGCCCCTTGGCGGAGCAGCTCCTCCACCGTCATCATAGCGTTGTTCATCGCCCGCCGGCTGCAGAAGTCGGTGCGGGTCAGCAGAATCTGGGCGGTTGGCAGGCCATGCTGTCCGAAAGCCTCCTGATAGGCCTGCATCAGCATAACCTGTCCGACTGCGGCCGCAGCCTGCTTCTCGTGCAGCAGCTTCGGACGGGACGGATAGCCGATGCCGCGGAAGCCGGCGGCTACCGCTCCGGAGGTCACCAGCAGCACCTCACAGCCGTCCTTCCTTAGTGCAGCAATCTCTGCGGCGAAGAAGGCAACTGCCTCGCGGTTTAAGCCGCCTTCAGGGCCGGTGAGCGAACTGCTGCCAATTTTAACTACAATACGTGTCGTCAATCATTTTCACTTCCCTTATAGAATAAAAACATAAACCTGAAAACGACAAAAAGCCCCCATCCTAAGACTTAGCAAAGGACGAAAGCATGATTAACTTCCGCGGTACCACCTTCATTGATGAGGGATCATCCGACTTCATTCTCATAACGGGAGTTTCCGTCCTGCAGTAAGCAGGCCGCTCGGGGGTAGGATTCAGAAATAACACCGTTGTAAATTCTCTCAGCCTTCCGGAATTTACTCTCTGCTCACGGATAGAGACATTTCTTACTGGTCCCGTCTGCACGTTTCACTATTTGACATTTAGAATACCATGGCAGTGTGTCGTTTGCAAAGGGTGTATACTGGAATATTTTTGGATTCGTTACACGTCCGTCAGGCCGGCTACGGTTGTTTTGAAGGTTTCAATAAAAACCTCAGCGGCCTTGGATAAATAGCGGCCACGGCGGTAGGCAATAACCAGTGTACGGCTGGGTACAGGCTCGGTAAGCGGCAAGTAGACAGGCACGAATTCACTGCGCGGCGCACGGGCGATGAAATGGGGCACGAGTGTAACTCCCATCCCTGTGGCGACGAGCGACTGCACGGTCTCCATATTGTTGCTCTCAAATACGATCCGCGGCTCGAACCCGGCTTCACGGCAGAGCTCTACCGTCATTTTGCGGAAGCCCTGCCCTTCTTTCAGCACGATAAACGGCTCGTCTTTCAGTTCTTCCAGAGCTGTCCGGATCCCTTGGTCACTGCGTGATGCCAGCGGGTGTTCCGGAGGCACCGCCAAGTCGATCCGTTCCTCTCCAAGCACTTCATAGGCCAGCGTTGGAATCTCCAGGGGGAGGGAGAGCAGGCTTAAATCCGTCTGGCCGCTGGCAGTAAGCTTTTCGAGATTCATAGAAGAGTCCTCAAGCAGTGAAATCTCAAGCTCCGCATATTTCCGTTTGAACACAGGCAGTACATGGGGCAGCAGATGTGCTCCGGTAATCGGCATGCTTCCGACCACGACACGGCCGGTGCGCAGCTGTGAAATATCAGACATTTCCTGGCGCAGCAGCTCTACAGCAGCGATTATTGCTTCAGCCTGCTCAACAAATTTCTCTCCGGCGTGGGTCAGCTCTACTGAACTGGTATTGCGCTGAAAGAGCATCACGCCAAGCTCCTTCTCCAGCTTGGACAGCTGCTGGCTGAGTGACGGCTGGGCTACATGCAGCTTGTCCGCAGCACGTGAGAAATTCCGCTCCGCTGCAATTTGCAGCGCATACTGCAATTGTCTAAGTTCCATAGTTTACTCCTCGATTGATATAGATTACTTATAAGTATAGCCTATAGAAACCTGTTTTAATATAGTCTACTATGTGACAGCAGCTCTTTCATATTAAGCGTTGGCTTATAGGTTAAACCTATTGCTTTTATAGAAATCATATCTTGGAATTATAAACAACTCGATGTTATATTTAGATCATTCAAGAGAGACTCCACGCTCTCTTCCAAATGAACGATTCTACTATATGAGGTGAAACCATGGGCAACAAGACAATGTTTGAGAAAATTTGGGATAATCACGTAATTCATCAAGAGGAAGGCATACCTAGCATCATCTATATTGACCTGCATTTGGTGCATGAGGTTACTTCTCCACAGGCTTTTGAAGGACTCCGCTTAAGCGGCCGCAAGGTCCGCCGCCCGGAATTGACCTTTGCCACTATGGACCACAATGTTCCAACTAAGGACCGTTTCAATATTACGGACCCGATCTCCAAGCAGCAGATTGACACATTGTCGCAGAACTGCCGCGATTTCGGAGTCAGACTGTTTGATCTGAACGATATCGACCAGGGTGTTGTACACGTTATGGGACCGGAAATCGGCTTGACCCATCCCGGCAAAACGATTGTCTGCGGCGACAGCCACACCTCCACACACGGGGCATTCGGCGCACTGGCCTTCGGCATTGGTACAAGTGAAGTTGAGCATGTTCTGGCTACCCAGTGTCTGCAGCAGTCCAAAGCCAAAACAATGGAAGTCCGTTTTACCGGTAAACGTAATAAGGGAGTAACTGCCAAGGATATGATTCTCGGCGTGATTGCTAAATACGGCACTGACTTTGCTACCGGTTATGTTATTGAATATACCGGCGAAGCGATCCGTGAGCTGTCGATGGAAGAGCGGATGACCGTCTGCAACATGTCGATTGAAGGCGGAGCGAGAGCGGGCCTGATTGCACCGGATGAGACAACTTTTGAATATCTGCGCGGACGTGAGTATGTGCCGCAAGGCGAAGCTTACGATGCTGCTGTTGCTACTTGGAGAAACCTGGTTAGCGATGAAGGTGCCCAGTACGATACTGTTGTTGAATTCGACGTGGAAACACTGATTCCGCAGGTAACCTGGGGTACTAGTCCGGGTATGGGTACGGACATCACTTCGAGTGTGCCTAACCCTGCAGATTTTACCACCGAAAATGAACGTAAAGCTGCTGAAAAAGCGCTTGAATATATGGATCTGGCACCAGGTACGCCGATCTCTGAAATCGGCATTGATTATGTCTTTATCGGCTCCTGCACTAACGGACGGATCGAAGACCTGCGGGCTGCCGCTCAAGTAGCAAGAGGTCACAAGGTTTCTGATAACGTTACGGCAATTGTTGTTCCCGGCTCCGGGCGTGTGAAGATGCAGGCGGAGAAAGAAGGCCTCGACAAAATCTTCACCGAAGCGGGCTTCGAATGGCGTGAAGCAGGCTGCAGTATGTGTCTGGCAATGAACCCTGATGTTCTGCAGCCTGGACAGCGCTGCGCTTCGACGTCGAACCGCAACTTTGAAGGCCGCCAGGGACGCGGCGGACGGACGCACCTTGTTTCTCCGGCGATGGCAGCTGCGGCCGCAATCAAAGGGCGCTTCACTGACGTACGTGACTGGAATTACAAGACGGAAGCCGTCAACGCATAGAAACTATGAGAGAGAGCGGGAGGAAATAACAATATGGAAGCTTTCAAAAAATTAACGGGAATCGTTGCCCCGGTTGACCGGGTAAATGTAGATACAGATGCTATTATTCCAAAACAGTTTTTGAAACGGATTGAACGGACCGGATTCGGACAATTTCTGTTCTATGAATGGCGTTTTGACGAAGCCGGCAATGACAATGCCGCGTTTGAAATGAACAAACCGCGTTATCAGGGGGCATCCGTGCTCATATCGCGGGCTAACTTTGGCTGCGGTTCCTCCCGGGAGCATGCGCCTTGGGCAATTATGGATTATGGCTTCCGAGTGGTGATTGCACCCTCATTTGCCGATATTTTTTATAACAACTGCTTTAAGAATGGTATCCTGCCGATTAAACTGTCGGAGGCACAGGTGGATGACTTGTTCAACCGTACTGCTGAGCATGAGGGGTATAGCCTGACCGTTGATCTGGAGAATAATAAGCTCAGTGACGAGTATGGTCTTACCATCAGCTTTGAGCTGGATGAGCACCGCCGCCAGTTCCTGCTGCAGGGGCTTGATGATATCGGTCTGACACTGCAGCATGCGGATGAAATCGCAGCTTACGAAGAGCGTCATGCGGCGAAGCTGTTCTCTTAATTAAGACACAGATATCCGCAAACTTTACAAATTTTACACAAAACTTCTATTTCCGGGTGTCGGAAATAGAAGTTTTTTTGATATAATCGATATATTCATTGCCTATAGAGGCAACTTTTGGAGAGTTTTGTCGTCTAAACCTTATCTGTGTTTGTATTTAGTATCTATTATCTGCCAAAAGGAGAGTAAGGGATGAGAAGAGCCGGACAACGGGTGTTATTTCTTTTGCTGCTGCCACTGCTATTGCTATCATTCGCCGGCCGTGAAGCCGCCGCTGCCGGAAACGGCGCAGGCAGGATTATTATGGACAACCAGGAGCTGGCATTACCACAGGGAATCAAGCTTGAAAACGTAAATGGAAGCGTTATGATTCCGATCCGCGTAGTTGTGGAGAACTTGGGATTTCAGGTGCAGTGGGAACAGAAATCGAAAAAAGTAACCGTTCAGCAGGATGGCAAAACGGTTCAGCTTGCGGTTGGCAGCAAAATTGCCGAAGCCGATGGAGTTACACTCGCTTTGAATGCGGCTCCCAAGCAGAATGGCGGAACTGTGCTGGTGCCTATCCGTTTTGTCAGTGAGCAATTTGGCCTGAAGGTCGGCTGGGACAACGATGACAAAACGGTTTATCTCAGCGGCGGCCAGACCAGCGGTTCTGAGACCTCCGTGGATCCGCTGCCGTCTCTCAGTCCGACTCCGCAGCCTGCGGCGGCAACACCAAGTCCTAGTCCTAGTGCGACATCAGCTCCAGTGATAACACCAGGGGCTGACGATGATCTGGGGACTGGAACGCTTGGGCCAACCGCCACACCGATTCCGGGCAGTGCCGGGACAGTGGTCACTACTCCGCAGGTTATGGGTGCCGTATTCAGTGAGAATCGTCTCATCGTTGCGGTAGCAGGAGGCGCTAAGCCAACAGTTACTAAGATGAGTAATCCGGAGCGGATTGTGATCGATTTTCCCGGAGCTGCCTTTGCACCGGATTTCGTTGGCAGTCTGCCAAGTGTAGCTGCGAACGGTACTCCGCAAGGCAAGCTGGACGTTGCCGGATACCCGCTGGTATCCGAAGTGCGGTATGCGTTGTTTAGTACAAGTCCCTCAACCGTCAGATTTGTCATTCAAACGGTCGGCAGCCAGCCTTATCAGCTGAGTACCGACAATAGTACAGGGCTTGTGACCATTGATTTAAATGCATTAAGCAACAGCGGAGGTGCTGGTGGAGAGACAGCTTCTGCAGGGAAACCAGTTGTAGTACTTGATGCCGGTCACGGCGGTAAACAATCCGGGGCTGTCAGTATCACGGGAAAACTGGAGAAGGACATTAATTTAGCAATTGTCAATAAAGTGGGAGCACTCCTAATACAGGATGGCCGGGTAGAAGTTGTGTTCACCCGGACCAATGATATAACGCTAGGCTTGCAAGACCGTGTGAATATTGCCGAGGCGGCCCATGCGGATCTGTTCATCTCAGTACACGGTAATTCTCTTTCGGAAGCTTATCCTAACCGGGAGAAAATTAACGGTAGTGAAACCTATTACTCGCGGACTGAGAGTCTGCCGCTTGCCCAAATTATGCATAAGCACCTGGTAGCGGGCACCAGCTTTAAGGATAACGGAGTCAGAACCAAAAGCCTGCATGTTACAAGGGAGACCAGCATGCCAGCCGTTCTGCTGGAAGTAGGGTATTTGAGCTCTGCATCGAACGAAACCGCGATGCTCGGCGAACAGCTGCAAAATAATCTGGCGAGGGAAATTGTTGCCGGAATATATGAATATCTTGGGCTGTAAATGCGGCGGATTGCTGATAGAATATGAGGAAATTTAGACGCCGGTTGGAATTAATTCGCAACTTTTAAACTGAAGCGGCGTCTAAACAATGTCGAAGGTTGTCTATGGGCCAGGTCATCATGAACGCCGGTTTTCCGGCGGAATACTAGATTCTTAGAGGTGAAGAATGAAGAAATTTGCTTTTATGCTGTTGCTGATGCTCTTTGTATTGATTTTACCGGAGCATGGACAGGCTGCTGCCGGAAACAACCAGATTTTTCTCGATGGAAAGGAACTGACAGCAGGTCAAGAGGTTCCTGTTGAGAATGTGAACAGCTCCATTATGGTACCGCTAAGAATGATTGCTGAGAATCTTGGCTACAAGGTCGGCTGGAATCAGACAAGCAAGACAGTTACGATTGAACAGCAGGGCAAGACCGTTAAGCTGATCGTAGATCAGACGACAGCTTCTGTAGATGACAAAACGGTCATACTTACCAATGCTCCTCTTAACAGGAACGGGATCACCCTGGTACCGATCCGCTTCATCAGCGAGCAGTTCGGGCTGACTGTCAGCTGGGACAACACACAAAAGATTGTTAATCTTATTACCCCTGAAACCGGCGGCAGTAACACTGGTTCTGACAGTGGAGCTACTGACGGTGGAACAAGCGTTGAGGTACCGCCGGCTGAAACAACGAATAACCTGACCATGGTGAATGGCATCAGCTTTACTGAGAACCGGCTGACCATCGCGATGGAAGGCAATGCCGTTCCGAAGGTATCGAAGATGAGCGGTCCGGACAGGATTGTGGTCGATCTGCCAAATGCTACTTTCTCCGATTTGTTCGGTACCGGACAGGTGCTGGATCCTAACCTTAATGGCAGTCTTACTGTAACGGATTATCCCGATGTATCCGGAGTGCGCTACTCCCTGTATAGCACTGATCCGTATACCGTCCGTTTTGTCATTGATTTAAAAACTCCGAAGAACTATAGCGTTGATATTTCTGGAGATACCTCCAAGCTGGTTGTCATTGATCTGAATGCCGTTAGCACAGGTGATACAGCAACCCAGCCCGGCAACAGCGGACGGAAGCTGATAGTGCTGGATGCCGGACACGGAGCCAAGGACTCAGGCGCAGTAGGTGTTACGAAGAAATATGAAAAAAACTTTAATTTAGCCGTTGTTCTTAAAGCAGCTGAGCTGCTGAAAAAAGAAAGTAACATTGACGTGGTGCTGACCCGCAGTGATGATACCTTCCTTGAACTGAAGGAACGTGCCGCAATAGCTAACAATCTGCATGCGGATCTCTTTATTTCCGTTCATGCAAACAGCAGTGCTTCTTCGGCTGCAACAGGGTCAGAAACCTACTACCAGCGTGCTGCCAGCAAGGCTTTCGCAAATGTGATGCATAAGTATCTTGTGCAGGCAACCGGACTCAGCGACCGCGGCGTACGGTACGGGAATTTCCATGTTATCCGTGAAACGACTATGCCTGCTGTACTTCTTGAAGTTGGGTATTTAAGTAATAAAGGCGATGAATCATTGCTGTTCTCAGAAGCGCTGCAGAATAGAGTCGCAGCTGGGATCGTGAGCGGGATCAAAGAATATCTCGGATTAAAATAACAGCCAAGCGGCAGATAAGAGCCGCAAAGCATGGTAAGGCCAGCATAGCAGGCTGAACAGGCTTTGCAGTTCTGTCTGCCCGTATTCATCTAGAGGGGGGTAATGTTGATGAACAAGAAATTAACGTATACAGCGGTCTCAGCAGTTCTTCTGATGGTAATTGCCGGATGCGGAGAGAAGCCGGCAGCCTCTCCGGCTGCAGGTGCAGACCAGGGCAATAATTCGGTTGTTAGCGCGGCTGGAGGGAATCCGGAGAACAGCGGAGGCGGAGTAGTTACACCTTCCATTGCTCCGCCGACAGAGGCAACGGCTGCTCCTACAGCGACCACTAAGCCAACTGAGCCAGCCAAGCAGTCGCAGGATATTGAAGTTTATTATACAGATCCGCAGCAGATGGATTTGATTGCAGCTGCAGGAACGATCAGCTTTGCGAGTGAAACCGAGAAATACAGCGAGGCGTTCAAAACGCTTCAGAGCAGCAGCAATACGGAGCAAGTGCCGCTCTGGAGCGGCATTGAGCTTAAATCGCTGGATTTCAAAGACGGGCAGATTGTGATGGACATTCACAAACCGGATGAAGCCCAGCTAGGCGCAGGCGGTGAGTCTCTGGCGATAAGTGCGCTGGCCAACACCCTCTTCCAGTTTGAAGAAGTGAAATCGGTCGAGCTTCTGGTCGATGGTGAGCAGGTGGAAAGTCTGATGGGGCATGTGGATCTGGAGCATCCGTTGACCAGAGAGAACAGCGGCCTCTAAATTCTGTGCAGGTTTCGGAGTACAAATCCGCGAATAATGAATTGAACATTTACATGGATCATGGAGAGGGGATTAACCTATTGTCCGGTCAAAAAAGATCAAAACATTCGATTAAAGCCTATTCAACCAAAGCGGCATCAGCTGTTCTGGCCGGTGCTATGGCATTCGGCGGAGCCGGGGCTGCTTTTGCAGATACAGCAGTTACCCCGGCTACTACTTCTGCGGCTGCAACAACTCAAGCTGCTGCGGTATCTGCGGGGATTTTCAGCGATGTGAAAACAGGCTTCTGGGCGGAGAAACATATCTATAAGCTGGCTTCGCAGGGAATCGTAGTCGGCAATAACGGTTTGTTCCGTCCAGGAGATTCGGTCACTCAGCAAGAAGCAGTACTAATGGCACTCCGCTTCATGAAGCTGCAAGGCAATATAAGCAGTACTACCGATGTAGTGCTTCCAACCAATTTCCAGGTTACGAATTATTATAAGCCGTATGTTGTGCTTGCTTTCCAGTCAGGACTGCTGGATAAGACGGTAGAGATGGCAGCGGATAATCTCAAAACCTCCTGGGGGGAGCGCAAAGCTTCCCGTGAGTGGATTGCTGAATTGCTGATTAGAGCCCTGGGCAAAAGCTCGCAGGCAGCATCAGTGGCAGTAGAGCCAACCGGTTTTGCCGATGATGCTAAGGTATCGGCGAATAAGCGCGGCTATATCAATACTGCGGTAGATCTGGGATTGGCTAACGGTTTGGACGGCAACCGGTTTGATCCGCAAGGTGCGGTAACCCGCGCTCAGCTGGCGACTTTTTTCAGCCGGGCAGAAGCACATAATACCCTGCAGTACGATAACACGGTATCGGGCACCATCAGCACGTTAAAAGACGGGAAAATGACTGTTTACAGCAACGGCGATTCATCTGTCTATAACCTGAGTCCGAACACAGCTTACTTCAACAGCAATTCTGACACAAGAATCAGTCTGAGTGATATTCAGCCCTATACAAAGGTAACAGTCATAGGAGCCACTTATAATGCAGCCTATGTAGAGTTAACGGATGCTACTCTGCAGATAGAGACTGTTGAAGGTACCTTCGCCAAAATTACGCAGGGAATTATTTGGGTGGATTCGGCAACGGGGTATGACCAGTACAGCTATGATGCTAATACAGTCTTTGTGGATGTGAATGACGCTGTCATCACGGCTTCCTCTATTACAGCGGGCAGTAAGATTAAGCTTGTGCGTGAAACATACAGCGGTTCACACAAAGTGGTTAAGCTCCAGGTAACCTCAGGGATTGTAAACAAGACAGCCACGGGAACACTTCAAAGCATTAACCTGGCTGCCAAAAGCATAACCTTCAAAAGTGCAGCCGGAACGGTGGAAACCTTCAGCTGGGAAGAGGGGGCCGCACTTTTCAGCTCGCAAAACGCTGTACTGCAGCCAGCCGACCTGAAGGTCAATGCAGCCGTGAAATATACGATTAAGAATAATGTTATTGCAGCTGTTGAAGTGACCTCAGGAACGGAACGAACGGTGCAGGGTACGATTGTTGAAATGACAGGCTCAACGATAGTGTATAAAAAAGCAGATGGTACACGTGAAGTAAGGCTGCTCGCAACCTCCCCAACCATTATTATTCCTAATGTGACAAGTCCGGTTGCCGGGGATCTTATCGCCGATGCTACCGGGGGGGACAATGTTCAGCTTACACTGAGCAGCAGTGATCAGGTTACCAAAATTGAAGTGACCAGCCGGCAGATTGAGCAATATAGCGGAGCAACGGTTATTGCCTATAATACAAAATCACAGCTGCTTACCTTTATGGACAATAATAACAAAGCACATGTGGTTCAGATCGATGCCAATACTAAGCTTGCCTATGATGGTGCGCCGACCACTTCGCTGATCAACATGGCAACAAGATTGACTGAAAACCGTAAAGTTGATGTGGTTTCGATAAATGAGCGAGCGCTGTCTGTAGAGAGTACAACCAAATACAGCGGGACGCTGGCTTCAGTGAGCACCTCAACCAAAACGATAGTGCTTAAGCTAAGCAATGGCCAGCTGCTGACATTGCCTTATCCTTTATCTGTGGATTACTTTGGCAAGGCTTCAGCTGCCATTACCGATGTCTCCCTTAACAGTCAAGTCACAGCGGTGCTCTCCGGAAGCCAGGATGTTATCTCTGTTCTCAGGGTTCAATCAGCGGCACAGCTTGAAGTAACTTCTGTAAACAGTACTACGAATAAGCTGGGTGTGAAATGGTCAGGCGGTACGAGTGAACTGTACACGTTAACTATTCCAATGACAAATGAAGCCGGACAGAAAATTACTGTAAGTGATTTGAAAGCCGGAGATTTTGTAAATGTGAAGTTCGAAGGAAGTGCAGCGCTCTCCATCCAGGCAGTGAAGGTTAGCCTTGGACAGGTGGCTGCACTTGATACTACAGCAAGCACTCTAACGGTGAAGGATTACACTGGAGCCACCCAGACGTATTCGGCCGCCGGCGGGGTAAAGATTATCCGGGACGGGGTCACGACAACAGCGCTTGGAAATATTACAACTGCAGACCGTGTGGAAGTTCGCAAAGATGCTGATGGAGCAATCATTATCCGCGTATTGACCCAGCTGAGCCGGGCATTCTCACGGGCGGATAGCAGCAGTAATGAGCTGCAGGTCAAACGTTCTAATCTCAACGATCCTTACCGCTACACATTTGCATCCAATGTATATATTCATCAAGGTGACACGACTTTATCCGTGCAATCTCTCAAAGAAAATGATAATATTATAATGTATTTTAATAATGATGTTATCGTTGAAATTGTGAAACAATAATGTTATGGTGGATTTCCGGGTGAAACACCGTCTTGACGCAGAGGAAATACTGCGTCAAGACGTTTTTTTTGAAATATAAGAATAGATAGAATGCTCACCATTATGTATCCTTATATTTCGGTAAACAATGAGAAGATACGCTCGCATTGAAACGGATACCTTCTTTTGTAGATAGGCCAGCCGTTTCTGCTTGGTTCGAGTGTAAATACTCCGTGGAGGGGACGCTATGAAAGCTGCAGAGGTCCGCCACATTCTGGATAGTATTGGAGACTTGTTTCCTGATGCGCATTGTGAACTGAACCACAAGAACGCCTTCGAGTTAACGATTGCGGTATTGCTGTCAGCCCAATGTACGGACGCAACAGTAAACAAAGTGACCGAGGACCTGTTTCAAAAGTACAAAACTCCACTGGATTATGTTTCTGTACCCTTGGAGGAGCTGGAGAATGACATCCGGCGCATCGGGTTGTTTCGCAACAAAGCCAAGCATATTCACAACCTCTGTTTGATTCTGATTGAACAATACGGCGGTGAAGTGCCGCAGGCGCATGACTTACTGGTAACCTTACCGGGTGTGGGGCGCAAAACGGCTAATGTTGTAGTATCCAATGCATTTGGTGTTCCGGCCATAGCCGTAGACACTCATGTGGAACGTGTAGCTAAACGGCTGGCATTAGCAGGCTGGAACGATTCTGTGCTGGAAGTGGAGAAGAAGCTGATGAAGGTGGTACCCCGTGAGGAATGGACGCTCACGCATCACCGGCTGATCTTTTTTGGACGATATCACTGCAAGGCGCAGAATCCCGCTTGCCAGATTTGTCCGTTGCTCGATGTGTGCCGAGAAGGCAAGAAACGTATGAAAACCGCCGTAATCAGGAAAGATAAGACTACAGCGGGAGCAAGTAAAAAGTAAGAGATGAAGAAGAGGATGGGATAGAGATGAAGTGCATTTCTGTGTATACTGATAATTTTGAGGCGTTTTCCGATATTTTTGACCGTGTAGTTGAAAGTCCGCTTGAAGAAAATGAAGAGCAGGAAGTGGAAGGCATCACCATCAGCCACTCCGGCGATGTGCCTGAGCATTACCTGGAGCGTATGTCCCAGAAGCCTGAGGTTGTCGTAATGAAGGACAAGTCCCGCGGCTTGACGATTCTCCAGCATGGTAAAGTATTTGAAATTCTGCTTCCAGTATTGGAAACAGCTTAATAGTATTCAATTCAAAGAGCCGTCCTGTTAGGGGCGGCTCTTTTTTGCGGGCAAGGTGCTATTGGATAGGATGGATGTTCTCTCTAACTTGAGTGCTATGACGAGAATGATCTCAGCCTTAAAGAATAAGCAATATACAACATTTGGGAGGGCACCAGCACCATGACGCATAGCATAAGGGCCACGAAGGAAAAAATCTGCAGCAGTAGTTAATTCCAAATAGTAGTTGAAACATACCTTAATAAGAAACTTTCAATGGTCAGCACCAGTGTAAGGAGAGCCATAGTTTTGCTGATTCGGACAACTCTGGAGTATTTCACGTATGAGGTTTCACGGTCGGTACGCAGGGGGACTGTTCCCGGTTCCCCCTTTTTCAGACAATGCACTTAACTTCTTCATTTCCGCTTCCCCGGCAAATGCCAGACCCTTCGAAATGACATATCTCGTCTGCTAATCACCGCTCTTCATATAATCCTTCCTCCTTCGCAGTTTGGATTGCGGCATGCCCGTGCTGTGCCATTCTTAATCTCCGCGCTCAATCTCAGCGTATACCCGGAAACTTTACATTTAGTGAATTTTGTAAGGGATTATAGCTGTTTTTGTAATCTGTGATTATTTGATTTATGACAAACTGGTGATAGAATGAAGATATTCTTGTACACTTTAAATTTAAAGATAACGGTTTTTAAATATTAATGAGGAAGAAAATGTAAAATAGTGCCGGATTTAGCAGCAATATCAGCGGAGGACTACATAGATATAGGTGTAAAGACATTATGGGAGACGGCGGAGGTGGACGTTTGTGCGGGCAGAACCAGTGAAGCTGGAGCAGGTAAAGGAATCAGCGTTGTCATCGCTTAAATCACTGATGGATCAGTGGGGCGAACGGGAAACGGCCCGGGTGATTGCTGATTTGCAGGTTAAGGAACAAAGGCATGAGCTGACGCTTGCCTTTTGCGGCCATTTCTCTGCAGGGAAATCGAGTATGATCAACAGGCTGTGCGGCAGTGAAGTGCTGCCTTCCGGGCCTATACCCACAAGCGCAAACGTGGTATCCATCCGCAGCGGAGCTCCGCGTGTATTGTTGTATCCTGTCACAGATAAGCAGGCTCCTTGGGAGACGACTCCTGACCGGCTGCACTTTTGAAGGTTATGCTTTTGGCAGCCAGGTTAATGCTTTGAAGTGTTCCCGTGGCTGTCTTGTTTACAATCCCTGAGGTTACCTGGAGCTTAACCACTTTGTGTGAACAAGACAGCCACGGGAACACTTCAAAGCATTAACCTGGCTGCCAAAAGCATAACCTTCAAAAGTGCAGCCGGTCAGGAGTCGTCTCCCAAGGAGCCTGCTTA
>CAKMKL010000415.1 GCA_927443375.1 uncultured Paenibacillus sp.
TCGAGCAATTATAGCCGCAGATACTCAGGAGTGTAATGCAGAGAATCCGGTATGGCTGGAAGTCATCGATAATATTCCATGCGGAGCTGTACCTTCAGCAGATCTTACTGCGGGAACCGCTGCACGTATTATGACCGGAGCTCAGGTGCCAGAAGGTGCTGATGCAGTGGTAATGATCGAAATTACAGAGAGCAGAGATAAGGACGGAAAGACCTTCGTCTTACTCCGTAAACCGCAGCTGGCTGGAAGCAACATCACACCTCGCGGCTTTGAATTGAAAGAAGGCCAGCTGGTGCTGCCGGCCGGCCGTTTAATTGCAGCGGGTGATATCGCAGTGCTGGCAGCCTTTGGGTTTCACATGGTGAAGGTGCATCGCCGGCCGAAAATTGCGATATTTGCAACCGGATCTGAGCTTTTGACGGTAGATGAACCGCTTCAGCCGGGTAAAGTACGCAACAGCAATTCACCGATGCTGGAAGCGCTCGTTCGGGAGGCCGGAGGTGAGGCAGTGATGCTTGGAGCGATCGCTGACGACCTGGAGCTGGCCCGCAGTAAGGTCCAGATGGCGCTGGAAACGCATGATCTCGTCATTACAACAGGCGGCGTGTCCGTTGGGGACTATGACATCATGGGCGATCTGGTCCGGGAAAAAACAGGAGAAATGCTTTTTAACAAAGTTACCATGCGCCCGGGGAGCGTCACGACAGCTGCGGTGCGGGGCGGAAAGCTGCTGCTGGCATTATCCGGCAATCCGGGGGCCTGTTTTGTCGGATTTCAGCTGTTTGCCCGGCCGGTCATTTCACTTATGCTGGGAGCTGTGCAGCCGCTTTTGCCGGAATGGACCGCGTTTATGGGTGCGGATTATACCAAAGTGAATAACTATACCCGGTTTGTCCGTGCCCGGCTGGAGATCCGTGACGGCAGCATTTACGCCTATCCCGCGGGAATCGATGAGTCGTCAGTCATGGTAACGATTAAAGACAGTGACTGTCTGATCATCGTCCCGCCGGAAGCACGCGGGCTGGCAGCAGGTGATCGGGTGAAGATACTGAAATTGCCTGGTGAGATTGTTGGCTAGCGCAGGGATGGAGGGCCGGCGAAGCAGAATGAAGCGACTTGGGAGAAGGACAAGACCCAGGGGAAATACCGGTAAGACAGAGCAGCGGGACGGCGGAGAGCGGGGAGGTGTTCAGCTGCCGGCAGTTTGCCAGGTTGTCGGTTACAAGAACAGCGGGAAAACAACGCTGATTTGTGCGCTGATACCCTTGCTGAAGCAAAGGGGCTGCAGTGTCGCTGTCATCAAGCATGATGCCCATAATTATGAGATGGATCATCACGGAACAGATACCTGGAAGCAGCGTCAGGCAGGCGCGGCAGCGGTTGCTATAACGAATAATACCCGGACTTCTGTGATTGAAGAGCGGAGCACCAGCTTATCCAAGCTGATTGCTGGTTTCTCCGGCTATGATTATGTGATCATTGAAGGATTCAAGCAGGAAGCATATCCCAAAATCGTGCTTCTGCATAGCGATGAGGATCGAATTCTGCTCAGGCAGGCCAGCAATATCGCAGCAATCGCCGTCTGGAAGACGATGGAGCAGGCTGCCATCGCGGAAAATTGGCATGACAAGCTATTTAGCATCAACGATATTCAAGAGATTGCCGACCTTTTGTGGGAACAACGGTATAATTTTCAAAATTTCAACATATGAAAAATTCACAATAGAACGATCAAAAAACAGCTTGCTGCTGAAACAACACTTTTTTATAAGACGGGTCTTAAGGAGGGGCGGTGCCGTTACTCGGGTGCAAGAGCAGCGGCGCCGATATACGAAGCAGAACAGCGGGAGAGATCGAACATGATGAAAATAAGCAAGCAGAATGCGGAACACTATACATGGGGAGACCTATGCGATGGCTGGCATCTAGTTAAAAACAATAATCTGAGTGTAATTCATGAAAGAATGCCCGCAAACACGGCGGAAGTGAAGCATTATCATCAGAAAGCCCGGCAATTTTTCTTTATACTCTCAGGTACTGCTACTCTCGATATTGCGGGTACAGAAATTGTGCTTAACCCGCAAGAGGGAATCGAGGTTCATCCATTAGTTCCGCATCAGATGTTCAATACATCAGGCGCTGAAGTTGAATTCCTGGTCATTTCTACGCCTCCAAGCAAAGGTGACCGGATCGTGGTTGAATAAATTTGATCTCCATGGATTCTGTTCAGCCATATCCTTAATCAAACCAGTGGGGGGGAGCGGTGAGTCTTGCTGGCAGCTTCGTGGCGGCATCTCCTTTGGCAGCATTAATCTGGAACTGGGTGAGGAACAGGCTTGAAGATAGGTCGGCACCGCAGATATTCGTATCCCGGAAATCCGCACCGATCAGGTCGGCTGCCCGCAAATCTGCACCGCTCAGATCGGCAGCAATGAGATAGGCTCCCCGCAGGCTAACGCAGCGTAGATCGGCGCCTTTAAGCCTGGCTCCAATCAGGTCGGCACCGCGGCCGTAGTTCTTCTGGCGTTTTGGGGTTTGCTTCAGGTTGCGGCGGACTGCTTCCCGGGTAAGCTCGCTTGCCCGCAGCAGCAGTTCATTAACTTCACCGCGGTGGGCCCCAACATTCAGCTCCAGCAGCGCCTCAGGCGGGAGCATAGTGAGCTGCGCTGTCTTTTTCAGCATATCAGCCAGTGCATGATGAATAGGACCCGCCGCAGGCCAGCCCAGGGCTTCAGTTAAATACCACAGTAATTCATGAAGCTGCCGCATAACCGGGAAAACTTCAAACATCTGGGATGCAGTGTCCGGAGCCTGATGCCAGTTGACACCACCATAGGTGACGCTGGATACCTGTTGTCCTGCACCGAAACAGTCATATACTGTACATCCCCGAAAACCAGTCTCCCGGAGCCGGGTATGAATCCCGCAGCGAAAATCCGCCTGCAGGTTGTGGCAGGGCTGGCCTGCTGCTTTGTCCACGGCAAAGTCAGCTGAAGCGGCAAAGGGCAGGGCGGCACAGCATAACCCGAAGCACTGCTCGCAGTCTGCACGCAGATTTAGCGGCGGTTCAGCCGCTGAATAAGTTGAATAGTCTTGAGTCTCAGACAAGAGAAATTCCCTCCATAACTAATTATTAGATGTAGCATACAAAAAAATCAGCTTTCCACACGCCGCTCAATTGCCTCAGACATCGTTTTGTCTGTAAGATGGGCATAGACCTCAGTTGTTTCTGTGGAGGCATGTCCAAGCTGCTCTTTGGTTTTGTAGATATCATTTTGCAGATAATAGTCTGTTGCGAAAGAGTGGCGCAGCTTATGAACCGTTAGATAGGGTTTGCCGAACCGCTTGGCATACTTGATGATCATCTCCTGGATGGCCCGTTTAGTCATCCGTTTGCCTTCCTGGCTGCCGTTTGGCAGAGCAATGAACAGGGCCTTTTCCCTTTTCGGCGTTTTGTAGCGTGTCTGGCGCAGACTTAAATAGAGCGCAAGATCGTCTTTGGCCTGCTCACGGAAATAAACCGGTGTCTTGAAGGTTTCATCGTTATTCCCTTTGCGGTATACATAGAGCAGCTTATTATTAATATCCAGATCATCGACGTTCAAATTGACTACCTCGGATACACGAAGCCCGGAGTTAAGAATCAGACTGGCGATACAGGCATCCCGTTCACGGTTCAGCTGGAAGGAATAATAAGCCTGCTTATTGGCTTCTACATCCCGTCCATAGCCTTCATAGATATAGCCGACGAACTCCAGCAGCTCCTCATCCTCCAGGATTTTTCCTTTCAGCTTGGCAGCGGTATCCTTGGGCTTATGAATCCGCTTGATCTCTACCTTGGCCATAATATTACGCTTCAGCAGCGGGTAGAAATTCTCATCTTCAGCAATCTGGCTTAGATAATGGAACAGGGAGCGCAGGGCAGAGAGCTTACGGGAGACTGTTACCCGGGTGTTAGTCCCTTCGGCACGTGTTGTCAAATGCAGGCGGTAGCCTGTGATACTATCCATATGCAGCGTTTCCAGATCGAACAGGGTGATATTAGCAATGCTGTCCGCAGCAGACAGACCCTCAGCCCTTAACCAGCCGAAAAATGATTCATAATCACGGATGTATTCCAGAAGGGTAGAAGGTGACAGATCAGGTCGTTTATAGTCAATGAATTGCTGAACAAACCAGGGCATGAGATGCAGCCTTTGATCAAGATTTTTACGGTCGCTGTGCTTTTGAATGCTGATGACAATCACCTCTTTCTTAGTTTGCTGTGAAGATGCATGGATACGATGTCTGTCTATCTTATCATGTTTCGGCGCTGGCCGGGAATGGCGGGTTGCGCTCTGACCTTGCCCCCGGGGGGACAAAGTTATATGATGTGAAGTAAAATGTGAATCGTAGAGGTGGACCTAAATGGAACTCGGAATCGAACTGGTTCCCAAGGAGAAGAGACAGATAATCAGCAGACTGATGCAGTTCTATCTATATGATTTCACCCGGTATCTGGAGCTTGAGGTAGACCGTGACGGCAATTTTCCGTCTTATCCGGGTCTAGAAGCTTACTGGAACAGCGGTAACAATAAATTTGCTTATCTGTTTACTGCGGACGGCAATATCGCCGGATTCGCGCTGGTGGATCGTCTGCTGCGTAATCCTGAAGGGCAGTTTTATATGACAGAATTTTTCGTGCTGCAAAAATACCGCCGGAGCGGGGTAGGCACCTGGGCTGCACACCGATTATTCGATATGTTTCCCGGTGACTGGAAGGTGTCGCAGATCCGCGCCAATACACCTGCCCGCAATTTCTGGCATCGGGTTATTGGAGCCTATACGAATGGGGAATTTAAGGAGCGTTTCAATCCGAAGCAGGGTAATCCAAGCCAATACTTCAGTACGGAAAGCGCTTCTAACCTCAAAAAATAGCGGGTACGCCGTCTAGCCGTTCAGCCGTTTATATGGCGCGTGGATAGTGCTGGTGCCGGCCTCCAACCGGTACTCAAAGGTTGAAATTGCTGAGCATATCTGCTATGTACCTACAGCAATGCATTCCAATGGTTATCGTTACTAGAAATATTAGGGTAAGTCAGGGCAGAGTGGGAAGCTATCCATCGGCTAAATGGCCGGAATTTATACTTTTAGCGGAGATGTATCTCTCCCTGTATGCCCTGACTATGGTGGCACGTTACCAGATGCGCAGGGTATTTTTTTTATGCTGCAGTTAAGCTGTTCAAACTTATCTTTAAAGATAAAATAGCATAGCTACAAGCTACAAGCTACAAGCTACAAGCTACAAGCTACAAGCTATAAGTAACATATTATATATTATGTAAACTAATATGAGGATGCCGCTAAAAATTGCGAGTTGCACTCCAGTGCGAATCGACTTAGTGCTCGGCGAATAACTGGCTCCAAACATAATTTACTCAAGTTTTGTCTTCAGTCTCTGGCTCAGCAAGCGGGGTAACCCATATTTTATAGAGCAGTCCTGTACTCAGGAATTCGTAGTCAGCCTGGACCTGAAAACGCGGACCGTGGAGTGTATTGCTTCTGACAAGCTCAAATAGCAGGATGTTAGCCAGTTTTTCATCTGTTGTCTGATATCCGGTATAAAGATTGCCTATTTCATTATAAGGACCGCTGGAGATCCATTCAAAGGCTTCATGCTGCGTCTCGAATGTCATTGGTTCCAGATACCAGTCAATGTTATCAGGCATAACATGTGAAGGTATTTGCTTATAGCGGTAGGAATTGCCCGTTGCTGGGTGCAAAACTTCATTATATGGATCACTTTCCGGCGGATTGACAGGGTTATCTTTCATTGAAAATCCCCTCCTAAGCTTATTTACCTGATTATACCAAAAGAGGAACGCCAGGATAAGGGAGAAGGGGAGGATGGATAGGATCACATAAACATTATTAGTTAACATAATATATAATATGTAAAACTAGTTTTTATTCTATTACGATAATCTGTAATTCGATCAAAAACCTTAAGAAAATCTGTCAAAATCCACTCTTTATTTATACAATTACAACATATGAAAAATTCACAATAATAAACCCAAAAAAATCCACTCACCCCAATAACTTAACATATACTCTCACCCTCTAGTTCACCTTATTTGCACAAAATACAGAAAAAAGGGGGGCCAACCAGCCCCTAAAATGATCTAATAGATACGCAACACTGGGCCTTTACAGAAAAATCCGTAGTGTTTAGCCAATCAGCAGCCGCGACCCGCTTAACTTATAGGAATAGTGAGCCGACTTTTCAACTCCAGTGCAGTATTTAGAGAGATCAGCGCCTGCTCCAGCGAAAGAATGGACTCCGAACCGTCTTGGAAACACTGCAGCGCATGCTGCAGACTTTTCTCGTAGGGATTCACTTTGTCCAAGACAATTTCTTGCCTGCGGGTTTTGCTGTATTCGTAAAGTGCAATATCCACGCCGCCCTGCATATCATCTTTTTAATGAAACTCCAGTTTAGCCCGTTCAAAATATGCTTCATAACCCACCGTAAAAGGATAGGCTGCCGGCATTAATGACGAAGCTATGACTTGAGCTGAAACATTGGGTTTGTTAAAAATCGCCTCTACCACTGCTTGTCCTTCTTGTGCGCCTTGACTGCCCCATACCCCGGATGGAGCGGTCGCTCCTAACAGCCAGCTTATGAAATCAAGATCATGAATCATCAGATTTGTAGTAATAGTGCCCAGTCCCAAATCTCCCCATAAGGGAGCGGTTTCCCCGAGTAAACGTACTTTAAGAAGCCTGCCGTATTTCTTCTGGGCCACCGACTCATACAGATACTGATAGGACGGTTCAAACTTGATGAACTGGTTGACGAGGACGCTTTTTCCGGATTGTTCTTCAGCATGTTTCATTGCAGCGGCATCTTCAGCAGACTAGTATGGAGGCGTGATATGCTCCAAATCCGGTGCTTAATATACCAATGTTCATTTACAACAGCTCCTTTACTCTGATACATTCCATAATATACTTCTATTGTTGACAAGAGAGTGGCAAGAATATAAAAATAACTGACAGATAAGTTTGCGGGGGAGGATGAACTGTGCGTGTGCACCGTTTGATTGCGATTATATTGCTGATCGAGTCCAGGGGGAGGATGAAGGCCAGTGAGTTGGCAGAGGCACTCGAAACCTCTGTCCGCTCCATTTACAGAGATATTGATGTGCTGGGGGAAGCGGGGATTCCATACAGGCAGACAGAGTGAGTCCCGCCTCCAGCTGAACAATGCCCTGCTGAAGCTGGAAAAGACCATGCCTGCTCCTTATCAGGCGGATATTCGCAAGGCCAAAAATGTCTTTTATTTCGATGATGCACCATGGTGGAGCGTACCTACTGCGCTGCCTGGGCTGGAGACGCTGCGTACTGCGCTTTGGAAAGGGTACAAAGTCCGAGTGGAATACCGTAAGGTGAGCGGGGAGCTCTCTATGCGTATCTTGCAGCCCTACGGCTTGGTTGTGAAGCAGGGGGAGTGGTATCTGGTGGCCTTTTGCGAGAGAGCGGAGGGGCTGCGGACATTTAAATGTGAGCGGATCAGCGCTGTACATCTGCTCGAAGAGAAATATGAGCTGCCTGCTGGTTTCTCTCTGGAAACGTATTGGAAGAGCGGGGAGGAAGCTTTTAAACAATCCAAAAGAGCAGAGGAATATTACCCGGTCACTGTAAGAGTGCATCAAGGAAATCAGATACCTGGAGCAAAATTCGATGTCATCCAGACTGTGGAAGATGGGATCTCGCAGATTGTAACAGTGAACATGTACAGTTTTGAGCAAGCCTGTGAGAAAGTATTTACACTGCCTGCTGATGTTGAGGTTCTGGAGCCTCAGACTATGAGAGTTTATATAAAAGAGCGGATAGGCGAGCTCAAGCGAATGTATCAATAATATATAGAAATTAACACATTACTCAAAACAGCAGATATAACATTATTTCAGATAAACCAATTCAATAACATAATATATATTATGTGAACTAATAACAATATGATTTTTTCGCCTAAAAAAACTATCTTTGATATAATTGGTATATATTTCATTAAAGGAGGCCTGGTATGAAGGAACTTTATATAAAGCAGAAGGTATTTAGTCTTAGGGGAAAATTCACAGTAAAGAATCAGCAGGAGAAGGATGTCTATTTTGTAGAGGGCAGTTTTATGCAAATTCCAAAGACTTTCTCCATTTTGAATGCATCACAAGAGGAAGTCGCAATTATAACGAAAAAGGTATTCAGTCTTTTACCAAAGTTTTTTGTTGAGGTATATGGTCGAGAGATATTAACGATTAGGAAGGAGTTTTCTTTTTTAAAAGCACGCTATACGGTCGATTCGGCTGATATTGAAATACATGGTGGCTTGTGGGACATGGATTTTCAGGTTTTACATCATGGTACAGTTATAGGTAAAGTGAACAAGGAGTGGTTTACTTGGGGCGATAGCTACAAGGTTCAAATATGGAATGAGGAGATGGAGGCAATTATGATTGCGTTCGTTGTCGCAATTGATTGTGTGAAGGCCGACCAGGCATCAGCTGATTCTCAATAGTGACGATCTTGTTAGGAGCTACAATATTGCTAAATAGAATTATTTTAGGCAACATGATGAGACAATGCGTGGGATTATTATAATAGATATTTCAAGAACAAGGTATGAAGCTAATCGTTTAGTGAAAAAAATCACAATTCAAAGTATTAGGCATATTCGTTCCGGTTCTGGTTTTACGATTTCAGAGTAGATCCTCAGAATGAATATTGTCGCCATAATGTTCCTGTAATTGATTG
>CAKMKL010000416.1 GCA_927443375.1 uncultured Paenibacillus sp.
TCTCCCGTCAGGTCTTGATGACCAGTGTCGAGGCGGTGCGTTGCGGGCCGATGCCGCCATTCACCTGCGCCGGTGTGCGCATGTATGTGAATGAAACCCTGCCCACCTATCATGCAGACGACGTACTGGTGAGCATTGAGGCGCAGGTGAATCTGCAACTCCTCGATCTTGAGTCGGACCGGTAGCCGCGCGACGCCGGACAGCAGAATCTTGCCTGCGCCATCGGTGCGTCCGTGATCAATGATCGCTTCGATGCAGAGGTTTGGCTTGTCGACATGTCCGGCCGACTCAAGCGCTACATCCCCGATGCCGAAGAGCGGCTGTTGCTGCTCCGGTTGGTGCATCGCGAGGCGAGCAAGGCGGGCCTGAAGCCGGAACTGGTGCTGGCGTATACGGTATCGCTCATTATTTTCCAGGGCGGAAGTTTATTGGGATGGTCGTAAAGCCTGGATTGGCAGACTTTCTTGCAGAAAGCGGGGACAAACAATGATAGTCAATATTGTGATTATAGCTGCAGTGTTCGGTTATTCCGGCTGGATGATTTACCGGCATGTTCAAAAAGGCAAACAAGGTGCTTGCGCCGGCTGTGATAAAAGCAAAAGCTGTCCGGCTGCTTCGCTGGATTCACCATTCTCCTGCTCTTCAGGAACGGCTGACAGCAAGCTGTAAATCAGCAGTATTCAACTTCCAACTTCATACAGCAGGTTTAAACTCCTTAGCAACCGGGTATGTTTGTTATAAGCAATTGCAGCCAGACCACAACCTAAGGAGGAATAACCATGAATACTAAAAAAACGTTATTTACTACCGCAGCATTGGGAGCCGCTTATTTGCTGAAAAACAAGAACGCACGCGATAAGATTATGGAGGGCATCCATTCCTTCACCTCGCAAGTGAAGGCTAAACGGAACGGCTGAACACCTTAAGTCAGCCCTTCATACCTTACCGATTTCATTTTGATAACAAAAGCCGCAAAGCCCCTGAACCCTGAACCCTGGAGCCTTGCGGCTTTTCGTCTTTTCGTCTGGTATCCCCTTAGTTTCCGGTTGAAGCGGCAGCCTGTTCTGATCCTGTCCCGCTCGTAAGATTCAGTAAATATTCCAGCAGGGTGCGCACCATAACTCCTGTTGCCCCTTTAGGGTTCACGCCCCGCTCTTTGGACAGGAAGGCCGTTCCGGCGATATCCAGGTGTATCCACGGCCGCCCTTCAGCAAATTCACCGATAAATAAGCCTGCCGTTGTTGCACCTCCGAATCTTCCGGCTGCGTTGCGGATATCCGCCACTTCACTTCTCAGCATCTCGCGAAACTCAGGATATACCGGCAGCGGCCAGATTTTCTCCCCTGACAATCTGGAAGCAGCCAGCAGCTCCAGTAAAAACGGCTCGTCATTAGTGACAGCACCGGTAGCAATATCCCCCAGAATAGACAGCACCGCACCTGTAAGCGTGGCTACATCAATGATGCGTTCTGCCCCCCATTGCATGGCATAGGTCACTGCATCCCCGAGTACTATTCTGCCCTCGGCATCGGTATTAAGCACCTCAACCGTTCTTCCGCTAAGAGAGGTTATTACATCCCCTGGCTTAAAGGCAGCAGCTGAGGGCATATTTTCTGCAGCGGGGATGACCATAACCACATTGACCCGCGGCCGCAATCTGCCCAGTGCTTCAATGACCCCCAGTACAGCCGCCGCCCCGCCCATGTCACTGATCATATCCTCCATCCCTGGCGCTCTTTTCAGTGAGATGCCGCCTGTGTCAAAGGTAATTCCTTTGCCGACAATGCCTATTACATTCTCCCAATCACCGGTTCCCTGGTAACGAATAGCTATCATCCGCGGCGGATGCGCACTGCCCTTCCCGACAGCAAGCAGACCGCCCATGCCTTTTTGTTCAATTTCACGTTCATCCAGCACTTCAGCCGGAAGAGCGTGACGCTCAGCCACTTCAATGGCTGCTGCCGCTAGAGTGGATGGTGTCAGCAAATTGCCGGGAAGGTTCGTTAAATCACGTGCCAGATTCGTCGCTTCAGCAAAGGCCAATCCCCGCCGTATCCCTTGATTCCAGCTATCGTTGACCGCTTCCTCCGTCTGCTGCTCCGTACGAAACACTACAGAGGTTAGCCCTCTATAAGGAGGCTGATCCTGCTTGTAATGCTTTCTGCGGTAGCCTCCAAGTACAAGGCCTTCGGTAAGCATCTGTGCCACTATCACAGCCTCCTGAGACATGAGCAGCCCTGGTATTTGAATGATAAGCACCGAGACTTTGTGGCGAATTGCAGCGCGGGAAACCTGGGCAGCCAGTCCCCTTATTTCTTCTGCATCCGGCGTTCCCTTCCCGCTTCCCGCCAAAATGACAATAGGGTGATTAGGCAAATCTCCGGCTGTCAATAGATACGTCTGATTTCGTTTCCCTTCAAAAAGTCCGGCTTGGGCCAGCGGCTCTATTCTCGACTTCCATGCTCCTGTAAGACTGCCGCGCTCCAGCTCGGCTTCCGATACAATAATACATAAGGCATCGCCTGTTATGGCAGCAGATGAACCGCCGCTGTTCCATTCAATGATCATATATTTCCCTCCAGCCGTTCTTCCTATTACCATTATCCGCATGAGAACGCAGATAAGGCTGACTTCCCGCACTTAGCCGTGCATCACAGGAATCAGCCTTTAAGCATTTCTTATTATAGCGCATGGAATCTCAGAAATCAGCTTGCAGAGCCCGCTATTGAATTAGCGGCAGAGATATGACAAAACGGGTCCCTTCGTTAACTCTGCTGCTGACCGAAATGTAGCCCCCATGATTCTTAATAATCCGGTCACTAACAGACAGCCCGAGCCCCGTCCCGTTTTCCTTCGTTGTAAAGAATGGATTAAATAATCTGTCGAGTGTGCAGAGATCCATCCCTTTTCCGTTATCAGAGATAAAGATACGGACCTCTGCACCTTCTCTGCGGGCCCCTACCTCAATCTTACCTATATAATCATCCGTACGCTCTGTAATCGCTTCCATTGCATTTCTTATCATATTCAGCACTACCTGTTTCATTTGCTTGGCATCACCGGAAATGATCATATCGCCTTGAAGCGGATGGAGATTAATTTGGCAGCCCTTCATTAAGGCTTCACTCTCCGTAAGCAATACAACCTCTTTCAGTAATGCCGACACAGGAAGCATGCTGACTTGGGGAACAGAGGGTTTGGATGACGTCAGAAATTCGTGAATAATGTCATTAGCGCGGTCAATCTCCGCCAGAATGATCTTGCCGTACTCCTCTTTACCCAGCTGATGCAGATGCGGATGCAGTAATTGGATAAATCCGCGGATGGCTGTCAGAGGATTACGAATCTCATGGGCGATTGAAGCGGATAACTTGCCCAGCATAGCCAGGCTATCGTTCTGATAAGCAGTCTGCTCAATCAGCTTATAATCGGAAATCTCTTTGAGGATAAACAAATAGCTGCCCTTCATTTGCTCACCTGAGCGCAGGGTAGCCCGCCAATAACGGCCATATTCATCCATGAATTCATAAGTAGGTTTGTTTTTCCTCACCATTTCCCGATAAGCTCGCAGCACCAGCTTTCTTTTTAACCGGCTTAACTGAATATTCGCCAGCAAATGAGTCATAGTGCAGCCTAGAAGTGAATGTCGGGCTAATTCAAGGAAACCATACATCTGTTTGTTTACAAAAACCAGAACTCCTTCTTCGTCAAAAAGCATAATTCCACTCTCAATGTGCTCTAGCACATCCTCATATGTGGTGTTCATTGATACGGATTGAAACATTCTTGCCGGCAAAAGCAAGCTTTCCTGATATTGGCTTATCACGATACGAAGTTCCCCCTTTTACTGCATTTGGCGTAGACGCTTAAGCGACATCAAATTACTATGTAAATGAGTATATGACGAAGCCGCCAGAACATTCGGAAATCGTATTATATTATCCAACCGTTTCAACTATATTCCAATCATATCCAAGAGAAGAAGACAACGCAATCAGAGAAACTGTCGAATGACAAAAAACTTGCTAAAATGATTCTTAAGGCATACTAAATATTATTAATAATGCAAGAAGTCGCCTATAGCGCTGCTCCAGATTGCATTTCCCTGCAAAATGGGGCTGTCCCATAAGCCATGAAATGGCTACTTGGGACGGCCCCGCTGTTTTTGAGTCGGATTGACTTGTGCACTTGGTGTGGACGCTCCGCGAACGGACCGTTGCTTCAATCGCTGTGCTCTCCAGATTTTTTTATTTCCCTTAGCGGTAAAAATCCGGAGAGCGAGGCGACCGCTACCACCCTAAAATGCTCACCAAAGTCATTATCTACGCGTACACTCAGCGAATGTATTCGTCTCGCCCAATCGCCAAAGCGGTACGGGAGAATATTCCCTTTATGTGGCTGGCCGGAAGACAGCGACCAGACTTCCGCACCATCAACCGCTTCCGTTCGCAGCGGATGAAAGATGTCCTTGAAACGGTCTTCACCGCCGTCCTTCAATTTCTGGCTGACGAAAAATACGTCTCCCTGGAGCATTATTTTGTGGATGGCACGAAGATTGTAGCGAATGCCAATCGCTATACCTTTGTGTGGGGCAAAGCCGTCAGTAAGCACAAAAACAAACTGCAAGAGAACGTACACGCGCTATTCGCGACCATTGAAGCGGCAGAGATTCTCCAATAACGGGAGAATCGCTGCTCTGTTGACGTATTGCCATTTTGAAAATGAAGAGGATCTTTCTCCACTCGTAGAAATGTTACTTATGGGACAGCCTCGTTCCATGGAAGCCTATCCAGATCCTGTACGGGGATCCCGAATATATACTTTCTGATATGTCAAAAAAGCCTTCAGCAGTAGCGAAGGCTTTGGTAACAGACTATATCCGGAACTTATTTTTCATTGCAATAATAACCTTAAGCTTTTTGCTGGAGGCGATGGCGCCGTTGACTCATTACTGCGAGGCGCTTCTTAAGCTCGCGTTCCCATTTGCTGTCCCCAATCTGCTTGGCTACGCCCAGCAGGTCAAGAGCCATATCAATCTGGCTGCGAACAATCGCCAACGGATCTTCGCTCTCCATATTAATGACATTCTCGAAGATTGTCTCTTCGTCTTCCATTACATAATCCTGAAAATCAACGTCGCTAACTCCATCGCCATGAGCATATTCCGCCAGAATCTCATACTCGTTCTCGACTTTGTAATGTACCTCTACCCGGTGGCAGACCGGGCAAAAAAGCAGGGGAACATTATGGACTTGCGTGCGATAATGTTTAAGGGTTCCTTTCGTTCCGACCATACTCGCTCCACAGCAAAAGCTCATTTTTGTTCACCCTCCTTGGGTATGTTCCATTGATTTCGTATTATTGTATTACAATAACCTGCCGGAGATTCCTCTCCATGTAGGCTATATATTAACCGCTCGCCTATTTTTAAACGACTTCACTTCCAGAAACTGGTGATTTGTTGCAAAAAACCCCCTCGCAAGGGAAATCTTCCCGCAAGGAGGTTTTCATCATTCTCTCAAAGAGCAAACAGCCCTTACAGGTTCTTGTCGCCCGGTTTCCAGTTCATAGCGCACAGACCGCCTGATTGCAGAGCCTGAAGCACACGGAGCGTTTCTTCTACGCTGCGGCCTACATCATTATGGTTAACCACTTCATATTTCAGTTCGCCATCAGGATCGATGATGAACAATCCGCGAAGGGCAATACCTTCTTCTTCAATCAGAACGCCGTAATCACTGGCAACCTTCTTCGTGATGTCCGAAGCCAGCGGGAAGTTCACTGGTCCCAGGCCGTTCATGTCTTTTGGTGTAGTGAGCCATGCTTTGTGGCTGTGGATCGAGTCAATGCTCACGCCGAGAATTTCTGTATCGAGTGCCGCGAATTCAGCTGCAGCATCACTAAGTGCTGTAATTTCTGTTGGACATACAAAGGTGAAGTCGAGCGGATAAAAGAAGAATACAAGCCATTTGCCGCGATAGTCGGACAAGCTTACCTTACCAAAATCTTTACCGTCGCCCGTTACTGTTTCCATTGTGAAGTCCGGGGCTTGTTTACCTACCAAACGTTCTGCCATTGCTTAAATCCTCCTTTGATTATGTAAGAAAAACAACCACTCATAGCAGCCCTTAAGGGAGCTGAGGCAATATGCTTTTCTTGATTAAATGTGTTGGTCACTTACTTATTGCTATAGACCAAATGGTATCATCGCACCAAATCAAAGTCAATATTACACTCATTACTTTTTTATAATTATTATAAATAAGCAACATTTTGTGAAGTTTTTTGTTTTTCTGCGTCAAAGGAGGACTGTAGTGGTAGATTTACGCTTTACGGATTGCGGCAACGATCAGATCGCCCATTTCAGTCGTGCTGATGGCTTTACTCTTATCCACAGCAATGTCACTGGTGCGGTGTCCGGCATCCAGCACTTCGGCTACAGCGGCCTCAATTGCCGCAGCGGCATCCTCGTAGCCAAAGGTCATGCGGAACATGAGCGCCAGCGACAGGATGGTCGCAATCGGGTTAGCCAGGCCCTGGCCGGCAATGTCAGGCGCTGAGCCGTGTACCGGCTCATACAAGCCGTAGCTGCCTTCACCCAGCGATGCTGAAGCCAGCATGCCGATCGAGCCGGTCAGCATTGCGGCCTCGTCGCTCAGGATGTCTCCGAACATGTTCTCAGTAACAATGACATCGAAGCTCGACGGACGGCGCAGCAGCTGCATCGCACAGTTGTCAACCAGCACATGCTCCAGCTCCACCTGCGGATATTCCGGAGCGATTCTGTTGACTACTTCACGCCACAGGCGGGAAGTCTCCAGTACATTCGCTTTGTCAACGCTAGCCAGCTTATTGCGGCGTTTACCGGCAATCTCAAAAGCCTGGCGCACGATGCGCTCCACTTCCGTTACATTGTACACGCAGGTATCAACAGCTTCTTCACCATGCTCGCCCTGACGGCGAAGCTTCTCGCCGAAGTAGATGCCCCCGGTCAGCTCACGGACAACCATCAGGTCCGTACCTTCCAGTACTTCCGGTTTCAAGGTAGAAGCATCCTTCAGGCAATCGAACACTACTGCCGGACGCAGATTGGAGAACAGGCCCAGTGCTTTGCGGATACCCAGAAGTCCGGTTTCCGGACGCAGCTCCTTCGGGTTGTTGTCCCATTTCGGTCCGCCGACTGCTCCCAGCAATACAGCATCTGCACTGCGGCAAATTTCCAGCGTATCTTCCGGCAGCGGAGTTCCCCGCTCATCAATGGCAATCCCGCCAAACAGCGCATGCTCGGTTTCAAAGGTGTAGCCGAACAGCTCCTCTGCTTTTTTCAATACTTTTTCCGCTTCAGCCACAACTTCAGGTCCGATTCCGTCCCCGGCGATTACGGCGATTTTTTTAACCTCGCTCATTTCCGTCACTCCTTAGATGTTCTGCTGCACGCAGACATAGTTCTTCTGTCTATTGTTGTATCATAACGGGAGCCAAAGGACAAAGATATAGATTCTATGAAAGTGATAGGTATTGCCTATAGGATAAGATCAATTCTCCATAAGCTGCGGACCATTACATCCACCGGTACGGAATTTGCTCTTATATCTTAAGTTGTTTACAATTAGTATGTTGTTGTTAATCTTTGGACACTACTCAATATCGTTAAGGGAGTGATGGTGAAGTGCAGTATACGAAGCTGGGTAAGTCAGGGCTTAAGGTTAGCCGCCTCTGTCTGGGCACGATGAATTTCGGCCCGATTACGGATGAGAAGGAAGCTTTCCGGATTATGGACGCCGCGCTGGATGCCGGGGTCAATTTTTTTGATACCGCTAACATTTACGGCTGGGGTGAAAACTCCGGGCTCACAGAAACGATTATCGGGCGCTGGTTCAAGCTTGGCGGGGGACGGCGGGAAAAGGTCGTGCTGGCCACTAAAGTCTATGGTGCCATGAGTGATAAGCTTGACGGGCCTAATGATGAGAGCGGTCTCTCCTCTTACATTATCCGCCGCCATCTGGAAGGATCCCTGCAACGTCTGCAGACCGATCACATTGAACTGTACCAGATGCACCATGTGGACCGTACAGTGTCCTGGGACGAGCTGTGGGGTGCCTTTGAGCTTGCCGTAAACCAAGGTAAGATCGGTTATGTCGGTTCAAGCAATTTTGCCGGATGGGATATTGCTATCGCCCAGCAGGAGGCAAAAGCACGCGGGTTCCTGGGGCTGGTATCCGAGCAGCACAAGTACAGCCTGACCTGCCGTCTGCCTGAATTAGAAGTGCTGCCTGCATCGCAGAACCTCGGTCTTGGCGTTATTCCTTGGAGCCCGCTTGACGGTGGACTGCTCGGCCGGAATGCACTTAAGAAAATTGAGGGCAGCCGCAGTGGAGGTAATCCAGAGCGTGTAGAACAATATAAACATCAGCTGGAACAATTTGCAGATTTAAGCCGCGATCTCGGCGAACCGCAGGATAACATCGCCCTTGCCTGGCTGCTCGCTAATCCTGCGGTAACGGCACCGATTATCGGTCCCCGCACACTGGAGCAGTTCGAAAGCGCACTGCGCTGTCTTGAGGTTGTACTGGATGAAAGCGTACTGAAACGTCTGGATGAAATCTTCCCGGGTCCGGGCGGTGCCGCTCCCAATGCTTATGCCTGGTAAGCAGTACAGACAAAGCAACCTGACATAATCTAACACTCATTGACTACAAAAAAGGAGCATTCCCTGATAATACCTGTGGGAGGAATGCTCCTGCTTTTTGTTATTCGGCTGTGTCAACTGTTATTGATCCGTTACTGGTAGATAAGGATACCTGATGAGTGCCTTCTCCTAACAACGCTGTTCCATTGTTATCTCCATCACGTTCCCAATTAACGTTGCCCTTCAGCGATCCGTTGCTCGTATCTGCCTTAATTTTGGCATCCGTTGCTGCCGGCAGATTAACCGTTACTTTACCGTTACTCGAGGAGAAATCCCAGTCGCCAGTAACTGCAGAATTAATACTGATCTTGCCGTTGCTGCTCTTCGCTGATAATGAACCGTCAATATTAGTAAGTGTTATTGCGCCATTCGAGCTTACAAGCTTGGTTTCACCCTGCACATTCTGCACGCTAATGGTCCCATTGCTGGTATGAGCATCGACTCCTCCGTTGATATCGTGGATATCGAGGGTTCCGTTGCTGGTGTCCACTTCGAGCCCTGCCTGCAGGCTGACCGCTTCAATGGATCCGTCGCTGGTCTCAACTTCCAAGGCCAGATTCTGCGGAAGACTGACGTTCAAATATGGCTCTTTGGTATAGATCCCAAAATGAATACCGGATAGCCAGTTCGTTTCCAGGTCCAGCTTCAGAATCAGCGTATCACCTTCAGTTGACACCTTCCATTTCTTCTCCATCGCACTTGCCGCTTCGCTTTCCGAGCTGCCCGGCAATTCGAGCTTGCCCTCGTAGTTGAGGGTAGCCCCTTCTACTCCCTGTATCTTCACTTTTCCGCTTGGCAAATCAATCTTTACCTGTTTAATCTCCGGCTTCACTTCCACTGTTCCGCTCAGGGGCGTCAATTGTGTTTTACCAAAAATTCCGCCCAGTGTTCCCCCGGACAGTACGGTCTGTCCCCCGCTTGCAGCCACCAGGACGATAATCAGGACAATGGCCCATCCGCTGACACGGGTCTTAACATCCGAACGGAAGAACAGCCGGATCAGCATTTCCAGACCGAACAGAATAAGCAGTGCCGGCCATAGATAACCCAGGGTGTCGTATGAAACCACATCAATCTGGGCCAGAACTATAATCACTCCCACTGCGATGCAGCCTAGTGCGGCAGTAAAGCTGCCGATTTTCCATCTCCCCATGGCTTTTAATCCCCATTTCTCTATACTTTTGAGTTGTTTTTGAGCATTCTAAAGCCGTATCCGATGAGAGCCAGTGACAGCAGGATCGACCCGATATTCATATCGGAGAGGATGCGCCAGAGCCACGGAAACGCTGTAATCAGCAGCAGCATGCAGCCTGCAGCTACACAGCCGATGCCTACCCAAACCGGATTCACATCATCATGCGGATAATCTGGTATATGCGGAGGCATTCCCATACTCCAAGGTGCTCCGAAGCTGTCGGGGTGGAACATCATCCGTTCATGCTCGGCAGCCGCTAACTTCATCCAGGCCGCCTTCTGCAGCGCATCAAACAGCTGGTAGAACCATAAGGCAGCCAGTGCAAAAGGGAATACCATTGGCATAGACGGGATGAACATAATACACATTGAGGCTCCGATCATGTATTGCAGACCCAGCTTTTTGAACCCCAAATATAAATGCCCGAGTCCCGGAACCAGTGCCAGGAAAAAGGTAAGCCAGCGTTTTTTCTTAATCATCCTATATCCTCCTAAAAGTTTTGTGAGCATTCCTTCTGTGACTTTGCTTCGTACAAAACTGGCTTCG
>CAKMKL010000417.1 GCA_927443375.1 uncultured Paenibacillus sp.
GGCCTTATCCCAGAAGGGCCGGGAAAGCCCGGTTTCATCCACACTATAGGCTTGAGCGGCAAAGGCATGCTGTTTGGTGAGCATTCCTTGTAGATGTGACTCTTTCCGGTGCCGCGGGGGCCGAGCTCGCAAACGTTGTAGTTGCTACTTTTACATCGAACGTACACCGTATTCAGCAAGTAGTAAACGCAGCTGAATCTACTGGACGAAAGATTACCGTTATCGGACGCAGTATGGTGAATGTTGTCGCAATTGCTTCCGAGCTGGGATATCTGCACGTGCCGGACGGCATGCTGATTGAGCCGGAAGAAATGAACAGAATGGCCGGCAACCGTGTGGTTGTGCTTTGCACAGGCAGCCAGGGCGAGCCGATGTCGGCACTGACCCGCATGGCACGCTCCAGTCACCGTAAGGTGGACATTCTGCCGGGCGACACTGTTATTATTGCGGCAACTCCGGTTCCGGGTAATGAGAAATATGTCGGCCGTACCATTGATGAACTGTTCCGCCTAGGCGCCAACGTCATTTATAGCGGATCCAATTCCGGTGTTCACGTATCCGGTCACGGAAGCCAGGAAGAGCTCAAGCTGATGCTCAACCTGATGAAGCCGAAATACTTCATTCCGATCCACGGTGAATACCGGATGCAGCGCAGACATGCACTGCTGGCAGAATCCGTTGGGGTAGAATCCAGCAATATCTTCATTACAGAAATTGGTGAAATTGTTGAAATTCAGGGCGGAGCAGCGCGCAGAGCCGGTAAGGTTACAGCAGGCAACGTGCTGATCGACGGTCTGGGTGTAGGCGATGTGGGTAATATCGTATTGCGTGACCGCAAACTGCTGTCTCAGGACGGTATCCTCGTGGTTGTTGTAACGCTGAGCAAGCAGAACGGAGCTATTGTATCCGGACCGGATATCATCTCCCGAGGCTTTGTATATGTCCGTGAGTCCGAAGGGCTCCTGGATGAAGCTAACCGGATTGTTTCCGGTACGCTTCAGCGCCTGATGAGCGAGAAGGTCAATGAATGGGCTTCGCTCAAAACAAGCGTAAAAGATTCGCTCGGCCGTTTCTTGTATGAACAGACTCGCCGCAGACCGATGATTTTGCCAATTATCATGGAAGTGTAAGAAGCTTGCTTCTTCTCAAAACATAAATAAGCAGGGCCTACAAGCCCCTCTACCCCGGAAATATTGGACGGTTTCCTGGGGCAGAGGGGCTTTTTGGTACATTATTATAATCAGGTAACAAAAGACGGCGTTCAGACGGACATTTTATCGGAGGTGTCTGCATAAGGGAGTCCCTCAGAATGTCATACTAAGAAAAGTTAGTATGGCTGGCTGCAGCGGCTTGAAGCTGCAAGCGGAAAGGATGAGCTGCATTGGAATTTAGGTTTGGATCAAATATGAGCAATAACGAGGGCATTCAGCCGGAGGAGGCAAAACCAGCCTCTCAAGAGCCAATTCTTCCCGGAACGGTCGGGGTACTGAAAGAATTGGGGCAGACGGTGGTCCCAAGCGGGGAGCCGGATATATTCTGCATGACAATTATCGGCCAGATCGAAGGGCATTTTGTGTTGCCGCCACATAATAAGACCACTAAATATGAGCATATTATTCCTCAGCTTGTTGCGGCCGAGCAGAACAAGAACATCAAAGGCCTTCTGATCATTCTCAATACAGTCGGGGGCGATGTGGAGGCAGGGCTGGCAATTGCCGAGATGATAGCTTCTTTATCCAAGCCGACTGTTACTGTGGTCATCGGCGGCGGTCATAGCATCGGTGTGCCTATCGCTGTAGCCTCAAGCTATTCGATCATTGCTGAGAGTGCGACGATGACAATTCATCCGATCCGGATGAACGGGCTTGTTATCGGTGTTCCGCAGACGTTTGAATATATGGAGCGCATGCAGGAGCGAATGGTCCGGTTTGTGACCTCTCATTCCCGGATCAGTGAACAGCAATTTAAGGATCTGATGTTCAAAACCGGAGAGCTTAACCGCGATATCGGTACAGCAGTTGGAGGTTATGATGCCGTTAAATACGGCTTAATGGATGAGGTAGGCGGGATAGGGGCTGCTCTTGCCCATCTAAATACAATGATTGCCGGCATGTCTGCTTCGAATGTATCCGGTGAGCTGATGCAGGGAGGGCTGACTCAATGACCTTTTATACAGTGCTGCCGCTGGAGCAGATTTTCGAAGGGGCTATCAGCACTGCTCAGCCGACGCTGGAAGTGACCATTCAGGGAATGTTAATGCAAGTTGAGCAGCTTGAGAGCGGCCAGGCACGGATTGTAAGACTGCTTCAATGCCCCTTAAACAAGTATCTTGATCCGGCTTTTGCTCCTGGAGCTGTTATAGACTTCAGTAATAACGTATAACCAAACAGATGTATTTTTTGACAAAAGAGAACATAGGTACGCCACGCCATTATATGGTATAATGTTGCCGGGGGTGGCTGGCGTGGCTAAAAGAAAGAAGAAAAAGAAAAAAGCGCTGCTCGGCAGCGTTTTAAAATATGAAATTTACGGTATTATGCTTATTACGATTTCTGTAATTGCCTTATCCGGCGAAGCGGCTGTAGGGCGTTCTCTGTCCAGTATGGCAGGATATCTGCTGGGCAGATTTTATTTTGTGCTGCCGCTGTTCGGCATTATTTATGGTCTCATGGTTATGATCCACCGAAAATGGCCTTCCGGCTGGAACAGCCGCTATACTGGGGTAGTGCTGCTTGTGCTTTCGTTATGCCTTATGAGCTCAATTTCAGCCATGCAGCAGAAGCTGGGACCCATATCGATGCTGCATCCCGGCAATGTACTGTCGCAAATACATAATGATCTTTCCGGGGCACTGAAGCCTGGATCCAGCGACAGCAGCGTTTATATGCTGGGCAAGGACATTAGCGGCGGCTACATCGGGGCACTGGAGTTTGCGGCGCTGCTGTGGCTCTTCGGGACATTGGGTGCCAAGCTGATCATGATCGTGATGCTGGCAATCAGCTTCATGCTTGTAACGAATCTGTCCTATGTCGAGCTGTTTGCGCTGCTGCGGATCCGTTCGGTGAAGCTGGTGGAAGGCATAAGGCTGAAGGCTGCTAACCGTCCGGCTGCTGTTCCCGTTCCCCCCCGTTCTTCCAGAACCGGCAGAACACCAATTCCACCGCCTGCGGCTGAGGATGAGGAAGAGGACGAGCCGTCACTGCCGAGAAGAAGCCGGCCGCTGTTCTTCCAGAGAATCGGAGGCTGGCTTAGCGGGACTTCCCGGACTGAGAATCACGGGGGAGAGGATCAGGAGGACGAGTCATCCGGTGTTCTTTTGTCTGGTTCCGGTTCGCCTGGTCTACCGATTATTACAGGACTGGAAGCGGACAGAAGACACGCTCATCCGGATGATCTCGGGCCCGAATTTCCGGAGGATGATCTGGAGCCGGTTACCCCTATTATCCGTGACTTCTTCGAACATATCCGTTCTGAAGGCTTAAGCGAAGAGGAGCGGGATGAGTGGGGCGAATTCTCTCCGGCAGCCCGCAGCGGCAGCCGCAGTCCTGGGATGCAGGGAAGTCCGGCAACAGTTCAGCCTGCTCCCGGTGAGGTTCCGGAGGAGGATGTGACTGTTGAGCTTGACGGGCTGCTTACTACGGTTGAAAGTGGCGAACCGGTTCCGGCACCGCCGCTTCCACCGCCGCCCAAGCCTTATAAGCTTCCGCCTTTCCGGCTGCTTGCCAAACCGAACAGCGGCGGTAAAGCGGGTGACCAGAACGATTATATGCAGACTGCACGCAAGCTTGAAGCCACACTGGAAAGTTTCGGTGTCCGGGCCAAGGTGCTTGAAGTGGTGCGCGGACCGGCTGTTACCCGGTATGAGATTCAGCCTGACATCGGTGTGAAGGTCAGCAGAATTGTCAATCTGACCGATGATATCGCTCTTGCGCTTGCTGCCAAGGATATCCGCATGGAAGCGCCGATTCCCGGCAAATCGGCGATCGGCATCGAGGTGCCTAACCCTGAAGTCTCCATCGTAACGATGCGTGAAGTGATGGAGACCCAAATTTTCCAGGATGCCGAATCGCGCTTGTCGATTGCCTTCGGCCGTGATATTTCCGGTCAGACGATTGTCGGAAATCTCGCGAAGATGCCTCATCTTCTGGTTGCGGGTGCGACAGGATCCGGTAAATCCGTCTGTATTAACGGAATTATCACCAGTATTTTGTATAAAGCTAAACCGGATGAGGTTAAGTTCCTGATGGTTGATCCGAAGATGGTTGAGCTTAATGTTTATAACGGCATTCCGCATCTGCTGGCCCCGGTTGTCACGGATCCCAAGCGGGCAAGTCTGGCCCTGAAGAAGATTGTAGTGGAGATGGAGAAACGCTATGAGCTCTTCTCCAAATCGGGCACGCGTAATGTAGAAGGTTATAACAATCTGATGAAGGACAACCCGGTAGCCATTCTGCCGTATATCGTCGTAATTGTGGACGAGCTTGCCGATTTAATGATGGTTGCCGCGAACGATGTAGAGGATGCCATCTGTCGGCTGGCGCAAATGGCGCGTGCCGCAGGGATTCATCTAATCATTGCCACTCAGCGTCCGTCAGTGGATGTTATTACAGGTCTGATCAAAGCCAACATTCCATCTCGGATTGCCTTCGGGGTATCTTCGAATGTCGATTCACGGACGATTCTGGATATGCCGGGTGCTGAGAAGCTGCTGGGACGCGGCGATATGCTCTTCCTGCCGATGGGCGCCTCCAAGCCGGTCCGGGTACAGGGGGCCTTCATGAGTGATCAGGAAGTTGAAGCGATTGTGCAGTTCGTCAGCAGCCAGGGAGAAGCCGAATACGACGAATCCCTTGTTCCGGAGGTGGATGAGATGATCTCAGAAGATCAGGAGCCGCAGGATGAATTGTATGAACAGGCGGTTCAGATCGTACTGGAAGCAAAGCAAGCCTCAGTATCATTGCTTCAGCGCCGTATGCGTGTTGGCTACACCCGTGCTGCCCGCCTTATTGATGCCATGGAAGCCCGGTCGGTTATCGGACCTTACGAGGGAAGCAAGCCGCGTGAGGTGCTGATGTCACTTGAACAGTATCAGCATAACCGGATCAGCTCATAACAGTTTGCAGATAAAGCATCCTTTCTTTGTGGAAAGGGTGCTTTTTTTGTTGTTTGTAGAAGATTTGTTCACCCGCAGAATTACCGTTCTGGCCAGTTCATGCATAGGATGTCCTCCCAGTCCTCATAATAACTTTAGCCATCCATGTTGAACTTACAAGAGAAAGGTAGAGCGACCCCAATGAAAAAACATAATCAGTGGATTTTTGCCTTACTGACCCTGGCACTGGCAGCCGCACCGTTTGCGGGGTTATTCTTAAAAGATCAAGACGTTTATGCCAATCCCCAGCAAGCAGCATCTGTTATGACTGTTTCTGAGGATGAGGTACTTCCGGTCTTTGGAACTACTCCGCTGAAGGTAGGCTCATCAGGCCAGGATGTTTATGAACTGCAAGGAAGACTGAAGCACCTGGGATATTACGCAGGCAAGATAGACAGCCAATTTGGTACAACGACGAAAAATGCGGTTACCTGGTTTCAGTGGAAATTTGGAATTAAAGCTGATGGTGTAGTCGGGGCAAAAACAAAGTTGAAGCTGTACAACGCCACCAAAGCCTGGAAGCCGACAGAGCCTTCAACCACTACTGCTAAAAAGAATACGGCCAACGGCAACACAGCGGCAGCCGATTCCGGTAAAACGAATACAACAGCAGAGCTGTCTTCAGGCAATACGATGGGCTTATCTGAAAATGACCTGAAGATTATGGCCAATGCTGTTTATGGTGAATCACGGGGTGAACCGTTTGAAGGCCAGGTGGCAGTTGCTGCGGTTATTCTGAACCGGGTGAAATCTCCTAGCTTTCCGAATACGCCTTCCGGAGTAATCTTTCAGCCTGGAGCCTTTACGGCCGTTGCTGACGGTCAAATTTATCTGGAGCCAAATGAGCAAGCTCGTAAAGCAGTTCAGCAGGCGCTTAACGGCTGGGACCCTTCCGGTGGATGCCTGTATTATTTTAATCCCAGAACGGCTACTTCAAAATGGATCTGGTCCCGTCCGCAGGTCAAAACCATCGGAGAGCATATTTTCTGCATGTAAGAACTAGAGCAGATACAGGCACACCCTTAGCTGTTCACAATGCATAAACCGACCAAGAGCAACCGGTACGCTTTCTTCCGGTTGCTTCCTTACTTTGGAATGGTTTAGAATGGATAATACTTCATAAACTTGTTGTAAAGCATCTATCCACGCCGTAAAGGAGTTTTGGACTTGACAAATAATGGATTTCAACATGGCAACGCTGCCGGTATGCGTATCCACGTATTGCCGACAAAAGCGTTTAAAACATTCGCCATCTCTCTCTATGCCGGTGTTCCGCTTGATGAGAGCACGGTGACATCAACGGCACTTGCGCCCTTTGTCCTTCGTAGAGGTACGGCTACATATCCGGAAACGACACAATTCCGTGAGCGGCTGGAGGAGCTGTACGGGGCCGGATTCGGTTTCGACATCTACAAACGGGGGGACTATCAGATTGTCCAGTTCCGGATGGATACGATCAATGATTCGTTTGTGCAGAGCAAGGAAAGTTTGCTTGGCGAGTCGTTTGCTTTTCTCGGCGAGGTGCTGACCCGCCCGCTGCTGGAGAATGGAAGCTTCCGCGCCTCCTATGTTGCAACAGAGCGGGAAACGGTACGCAAGAAGCTGGAAGCGATCGTAAACGACAAAATACGTTATGCCGCTGAGCGCTGCATTGAGGAAATGTGCCGCCAGGAGCCTTACCGTCTGCATCCGCTTGGACAGAGAGCCGATCTTGACGGAATCACCCCTGAGAACTTGTATGAGTCATATACTGCATGGTTAAACGGTGCGATTCTTGATTTATATGTGGTCGGGGACACGACACCGGAAGAAGTCGAGAAGCTGGTTATCCGCCATTTCGGCCGTGCCCACAAGCAGAGTGAATCTTATACCTCCAACTTCAAACCGGTTACTGTACAGGAAGTCCGTACGGTGGAAGAGAAGCTGGACGTTAATCAAGGCAAGCTGAACATGGGGCTTCGTACCTCAATTACCTACAAAGACGACAGATATGCTTCTGCACTGATGTACAACGGGATCCTGGGCGGTTATCCGCACTCCAAACTCTTTGTTAATGTACGTGAGAAAGAGAGCCTGGCCTATTACGCTTCGTCCCGTTATGACGGGCATAAGGGCATCGGTACCATCCAGTCGGGTATTGAAACCCAAAACTACGGCAAGGCCGTTGATATTATCCGCAAGCAGCTCGATGAGCTGAAAGCCGGAAATATCAGTGACCTCGAGCTGAGTCAGACCAAAGCGATGATCCGTAATCTGCTGTCTGAGATTCAAGACTCGGCATTTGAACTGATTTCGTTCGATTTCAACCGCCAATTGTCCGGAAAAGACCGTTCTGCCCAGGAGCTGCTTGCAGAGGTGGATGGCATCGGCGCGGAAGAAGTAAAGGCGGCTGCCGACACCTTCCAGCTTGATACGATTTATTTCCTGACAGGGAAGGGGGAATAGCAGTGAAACAGATCCATTACGACAAACTGCAAGAGACGCTTTATCACGAGGTTATGGATAACGGTCTGCAGGTCTATGTGCTTCCAAAGCCAGCCTTCAAAAAAACCTACGCCACCTTTGCAACCAAATACGGCTCGGTAGACAACCATTTCAAAGTGGCTGGCGGCGAAGAGACAACAGTTCCTGACGGTATTGCCCACTTCCTGGAGCATAAGATGTTTGAGGAGCCGGAAGGCGACATTTTTGCCACATTTGCTTCTAACGGCGCATCGGCAAATGCTTTTACCAGCTTTGATCAGACCGTATATCTATTCTCAGCTACCGAAAACATTGAAACCAATCTCACTACGCTGGTTGATTTCGTGCAGCGCCCTTATTTCACGGATGAAAATGTGGAGAAGGAAAAAGGGATCATTGGCCAGGAAATCAATATGTACGCGGATAATCCGGACTGGTGCGTATACTTCGGTCTGATTGAAGCGATGTATGCGAAACATCCGGTGCATATTGATATTGCCGGAACAATCGATTCAATAGCTACCATCACCAAAGAAACGCTCTATACATGCTACAACTCCTTCTATCATCCCAGCAACATGCTGCTCTTCGTTGTTGGCGGTGTAGAGCCTGAACAGGTGTTTGAGCTGATCCGCAGCAACCAGGCAGCCAAGTCTTACAATAATCAGGGCGAAATCACCCGTATTTTTGAAGAGGAACCCGTCCAGGTTGCGGAGAAGCATCAAGAAAGCCGGCTTGCCGTGTCCATGCCGAAATGCCTGTTCGGATTTAAGGAAAAGGTAGAAAGCCTGACCGGTGAAGCGGCGGTACGTCGTGACCTGATAACCAAGTTGATGCTCGATCTGCTGCTTGGAAGCAGCACAGCGTTATATCAGAAGCTGTATGATGAGGAATTGATCTCCGACAGCTTCGGGCATGAATTTAACAGTTCCCCGCAATATGCCTTCTCAGCGATTGGCGGAGATACCAAAGACCCGGGTCTGCTCCTGGAGCGGATCAAAGAAGAAATCAATG
>CAKMKL010000418.1 GCA_927443375.1 uncultured Paenibacillus sp.
CACCGGTCACCGTCATGCAAACAGCCAAGCCGTTATTTGACTATCCCAAGTACTGGGCCGAATGTTTCGGCCCCGCGCCGAGTGAGATCGCAAACGGAGTCAGGATGGGATACTGGGCGTGCAGATCGAAGAAAGCCAGAAACAAAAACAAATAAAGCCACAGTGCGGTTTTCACGGAATACACCTCCTAAAGGGCCGGGCCTGCACTGGAGGGCACAGCCGGCTTTTTCAATGATAGGGATGGGATAAGGCCTACTTGTACTTTACGTGAGACCGCGGGGGCTTATACCAATTTGTTCTGCGGCAGCGTATACGGACATGCAACCATGAATTATAAGAGGCATTCATGTATAATAATTAGTATTAATGAAGATCTTGAGGGACTTGCTCCCTGATCGAACGAAATTTGTGATAGGGGTGTTGTAAAATTGATGGATCCGGCAGTGTGGTCACAATTTATTAGAGAGAACTGGCTTGTTATTGTTATAGCGCTTGTCCTGCTGTTTGCTGTAATTAATCTGGTCAAAACGGTACTCAAATGGGCAATTGTTATTGTTATCGTAGCGGGTCTGTTTATTTACAGCGGAGTCACGATGGATCAGCTCGGCAACGCTGTGAATAAGGTTGCAGACAGTACTGTAAGCACGCTGAAGAGCGAAGCACAGGAGGTCATGCTGAGCGAAGCCAAAGAAGCTAAGTATACTTCAGGCAGTGACGGCACGTATACGATTACAACGCCGAATCTGGAAGTGAAGGGAACAGCTGGAGAAGACAAGGTCGAAGTGACCTTCCGCGGGGTCAGCCTTGGCAAGTGGAGTGTAACCGATACAACCAAAACCTTTATTGAAGAAGCCCGGAAGAACGGTAACTAGGGTATGCTGAACAGCTGGATCGAAAGCCTTAGTGAGGCCAATGTCATCTCAATTATATTACTGCTAATTGTACTTTTCTCTCTTTTGCAGGGCTGGAGCCGCGGGTTCAGCCGGGCAGCAGGCGGTTTATTCGGTCTTCTGGGAACGGGACTGCTTGCTGCAGCAGCTCTGGTGATCGCTGTTCCCGCAGCGCTCTATTTATCTCCCCATGCCCAGGTCTGGGCTGCGGGAGTTGTGCTTCCAGATACTCAGCTAAGCGGCTGGCAGCAATTATACTACACCGCAGTATCGGTGCTGGAAGGCTCTCCGCTGGTGCGTTTTTTTCTGCTGCTCCTTTTATGCTACAGTCTCATCCGCCCGCTGCTGGGTCTGCTCTTCATGCTGCTGCCTTTCCGGCTGCCTAGACGGACAGTGAGGCCGCACGACAGGAAGATTACCCAGGCCAGCCGGTTAAGCGGAGCGGTCATTGGGCTTGCGATTGGGCTGGTCCGCGGGCTGGTGCTGGTGTTTGCCCTATATATTGGAGTGGGACTGAATCCGGACAGCAGCTTCAGCCGCTATGTGGAAGCCTCTCCGATCTACAGTCAGAGTGCGGCTGCCGTGTTCGAACCGCTAGCCGGTGAGAAGGTGCGCAGCAGGCTGCCGGTTCTGACCAAAGCGGTGGCCGCAGAGATGAATGATATTCTCCGGCGGAAATATGAGGTCATCGATCATGATATTTCTGCGAATATCGCGGAGGCCGCTGCGGAAATAGCCGGTCCGGGCAAGGATGAGGAGCAAAAAGCCAAGCTGCTATATGATTGGATAGGCTCGCGGATTTCTTATGACTATGCCAAGGCGGAGAACTATGAGCAGAACCGGATCTGGCATGAGCAGACGCCGCAGGATACGTTCGATACCCGGCTTGGTGTCTGTATAGACTATGCGCGGCTGTATGCGGTGATGGCCCGTTCACAGGGACTTCAGGTGCGGGTCGTGACCGGAAGGGGTTACGATGGACAAGGCGGATATGGTCCTCATGCCTGGAATGAAGTCTATATCACCCACAGGCAGGCCTGGATCCCGCTCGATTCCACCTGGGCCTCCAGCGGGAACTGGTTTAACGTTAAGGATTTTGATAAAACCCACATGAAAGAGGATGTACTGTGACAAAGAGGCGGTACGCCGTGATTCTATGGTACAATTCGAGAGGGATAATACCCTGGATGCTATAAAGGGTTATTTAGGATGTAAAGGAGTGAAAAATTGTGAGTTTTTTCCGTAAGCAGGCCTCTCCGCCAGACGAAACCACCAGCAAGAGTTCACTTGGCCTGCGGATTAACGTGTTTTTCTTCAGCACGTTTATTATTTTTTGTGTCATTATCATTCGTCTTGCAGTCTTGCAGTTTGTGGAAGGCCCTACCTTGACTGAGGTAGAGACCAGCCGTGATACCAAAAATGTGCCGCTTGCGGCTATCCGGGGCGTCATTCGTGCAGCGGGAGGCGAAGAACTCGCTTATTCGACTTCGGTGCAGTCTCTGTACATTACGCTAACCAAAGAATATACTGCCAAAACCACAGACAAAGCTACTGGTGAAACAACATTGACCCCGGAGGCAAAAGCCAAGGGGGAGGCGCTTGCCGCCAGGCTGGTCGAGGATTTTCATAAATACGGTGATCCGAATGCAGTACAGCTGACGCAGGAGGATATCATCGATTCACTGGATCTGTATTTCAAAAAGTATTCAGGATTTATGGCGCGGCGGATTAAGGCGGGACTGACTTCTGATGAAGTAGCCTATTTTATGGAGCATAAAAGTGAATATCCGGGTCTGGAAATTGTCGAGGAGAGCAGCCGCCACTATGACAAGGATACGGTAGCAGTGCAGACGATCGGCTATATCAAGCCGTTTAAATCCTCAAGCAGTCTGGATATTTATAAGAATATCCAATCGGCCATGAAGAAGATTGATGCGGATCCCGGCCTGAGCTATAAAGATGATGAATTTGTCGGATTCGACGGCCTTGAACTGCAGTATCAGCGCGAGCTCCGCGGCAAGAACGGCTATCAGGTCATTTCGGTTAATCCTCAGAATATGGCTGAAAAGGTTGAAGAGGTTGTGCCGCCTGTCAAAGGTAACGATATTTGGACCACGATCAATAAAAACATACAGCTGAAAACGGAACAGGCCATTACGGATCAAATCAGCTGGCTGCATTCCCATTCTGTCCAGGGGCAGACCCATCCGGATGCACTGACCGGTTATGCGGTTGCGATGGAGGTAGACACCGGAAATATCGTTGCCATGGCGAGTATGCCGGACTACGATACCAATGTATGGACAGCTGAAAAGATGGACACCGATGTGTGGAATAAAATCATGGGCAATTATCAGAACGGAACCATTACTCCCTATTCTTCGGGGATGTCGGGCCATGAATTTGGTTCTACGGTACTGCTCGGCTCCACGATTAAGCCGCTGAGTGTACTGATTGGTCTGAATGAAGGTTTCTTTTCCACTTCAACGGTTTATAACGATAAGGGTATTGCTTATTTCGGTAAAAATGATAATGCTTCGGTGCGGAACGCTTCCGGTCACGTATACGGTTCAATGGATCCGGCGAGAGCGATTGAGAAATCCTCTAACGTCTTCATGGTCGATATGGTCGGTAAGAAGCTGTGGGAGAAATACTATAACAGCGGGATCGGAGTCTGGGATAAATATATGAAGGAATTCGGCCTGGGCGTCTCGACGCAAAGCGGATTGCCAAGAGAGTATCTGGGGCAGATAAACTATACCAATACGAAAGCAGCCGGCAGTGCGCAAGCCGCATTGGTCTATGCTTCGTTCGGCCAGCAGGGGCGCTATACGGTGCTTCAGCTTGCCCAATATGCTTCGACACTCGCGAATGAAGGCGTGCGGATTAAACCGCAGCTGGTCAGCAAAATCACAGACTCCGAAGGCAACACGGTTAAAGAGTTTGGGCGTCAGGTGCTTGATGAGGTAACCACCTTCGATAAGTCTTTCTGGAAAGAGATCAAAAAAGGGATGAACAGTGACGTTACTGCATTCACTGATTTTCCTTATGATTTTGCCCGCAAAACAGGGACCTCGCAGCAAACGGACAGAACCAACAATAACCGTGATAACGGGGTATTTATCGCTTTTGCTCCGCGCGAAAATCCCAAGCTTGCTGTGGCTGTAGTTATTCCTGAGGGCGGCTTCGGTTCCAACAGCGCGGCGCCGGTTGCCCGTAAAATTTTTGATGCTTATGACTGGGAATATGGTCTGGACGGGGTGCCAAAGAAGAATGTGAAGTCCGCAGATTCCGCTGCCGATGGGGTGGGTGCTGGGACAGAGGGAACGGAAGCAGACACTACAGGAGCAGCGGATACAACGAACTAAGGAAAAACAAATCAGCCCTTCTTCAATTTATATAGGGCATAACAAGAAATGGAGGGGTGGCAATGACTGCCAAATACCGCCTGCTTGCACTGGATATGGATGGAACCCTACTGAATGACGACCAAGTGATTACCCCGAAAACGGTCGAATGGATTACCAAAGCGGTCGATGCCGGCGTTCACGTCTGCCTCTCTACCGGGCGGGCGTTCAGAAGCGCTATGCCTTACGCGGAGCAGCTTGGCCTTAAGACGCCAATGATTACCGTTAACGGCAGTGAGATCTGGCGTGAGCCCTATGAGTTATACCGCCGCTCCCTGATGGATCCGGCGCTGATTGAACAGCTGTACCAGATTGCAGAGGAGTACGGCATCTGGTTCTGGGCTTACTCCACCGAGCAGGTCTTCAACCGCAAGAATTGGGATGGGGACATTATGGGCAGAGAATGGCTTAAATTCGGCTATTCTACGGAAGATGATGAGATCCGCCATAAACTGCTAATGCAGCTTCAGGATCTGGGAGGACTGGAAATTACCAATTCCACCCCGCATAATCTGGAGATTAATCCGCTTGGTGTGAACAAGGCTTACGGGATCGGCGAAGTCTGCAAGCTTCTCGGCATCGAGATGTCCGAGGTGGTTGCGGTTGGCGACAGCCTTAACGATCTGGCGGCTATCCAGCAGGCCGGGCTCGGCGTTGCTATGGGCAACGCCCAGAAGACCGTACAGCAGGAGGCAGACGCTGTAGTCGCCACGAACAACGAGGACGGCATCGCGGAAGTCATTGAGAAATATATTCTAAGCGAAGTAAATCAAGGAAGCTGATACCCGCCAATTGACAATATTAGTGGGAAAACCTCCGGCTATTTTATCCATTTTTGCTGAAAAGCAGCATTTAGTTGGAAAACCTCCCTTTAATTCATCCGAAAAACGCTCATTTGGCGGACAACGGAAGAATTAAATGGAGGAAATCCCGCTATATTACCTTCCTCCTTCGTCAGGAGAAATATAAGTGGAGGAAATCCCACTAATGGCTATCAAAGTGTTGTGTATGTCTCACAGCTAGCTAGCTAGCGAAGGGTATCAAAGAAGCGGATGCTATCAAACGAAGTATATGCTTCCGATGCGAGTTTTGCGAAGTGATTTCAGTGAAGTGTATGCTATCAAAACTTAGGGGATGAACGAATGGCAATCCTGGGTTGGATTCTGATCATTGCTTTGTTTGCGGTAGGGCTGGCCGGGGCGGTATATCCGATACTGCCCGGTGCGCTGGCGATTTATCTGGCCTTTTTTGTGTATGGATGGTTCTTCTCCTTCCACTCCTTCGGCGTTTGGTTCTGGAGTATTCAGACGCTGATTGTAGCCGTGTTATTTGTGGCCGACTATGTCGTCGGTGCCTGGGGTGTCAAGAAATTTGGAGGTTCACGTGCCTCAATCATTGGCAGTACGATCGGCATAATTATTGGTCCGCTTGTACTTAATGCCATTGGACTAATCATCGGCCCGTTTGCAGGGGCGTTCATTGGTGAGTTGATTGCTGGCTCGAATCCGGGCAAAGCGCTCAAAGTCAGCATGGGTTCCTTGCTAGGTTTGTTCAGCAGCACCGTGGTCAAAGTAATTCTGCAAATTGTGATGGTGGTCCTGTTCTTTATCTGGATCAGTGTGTATTAAATTAACAGCGAAGAAGGCGAAACAGTTTGTCCAAGAAAGAGTCTTTTGTCAAAGGTACGCTTATACTGGCCGCAGCGGCACTGGTGGCCCGCGTGCTGGGGCTGGTTCAGCGGGTTCCGCTGGACCATATATTCGATGATATCGGGCGGGCATCCTTCGGGGTGTCCAACAATATTTACTTAATGCTGCTGACCGTAGCTACTGCCGGCATTCCAAGTACCCTAAGTAAAATGGTTTCGGAGCGTTATGCATTGAACCGCCCGGAAGAGGCAAGACAAGTGTACCATGCAGCGCTCCTCTTCTCGGTCGCGGCCGGTGTCATTATGACCCTGCTGCTATACTTCGGAGCGCCGTTTTATGCCACTCATATCGCCGATGTACCCGAATCAGCCATGGCGGTCAGGGCTATCGCACCGGCACTGCTTTTGTTCCCGGCCATAGCCATGATGCGGGGGTATTTCCAAGGTCGCAATAATATGATGGCCGGCGGGATTTCTCAGATCGTGGAGCAGGTTGCACGGGTGTTAACAGCTATTTTACTCGCCTATATTTTACTACAGCAAGGCTACAGCAATACCGTTATCTCTGCCGGGGCTTCCTTCGGCAGTGTGCTGGGTAGTATAGCGGCATTCGCTGTAATGATTTATTTTGCAATGAAGCTGCGCCGTGCGGATAAAGAGCAGAATCTGAATTATAATTCAGTCCAGAAGCTGCCTATCTGGAGTATTTACAAAGATATTTTCACCTTGTCCATTCCAATCGTGCTCTCTTCCCTTACTATTCCTGTAGTAAATGTTATTGATACATCGCTTGCGGTTCCCCTGTTAATTGATCAGATCGGACGGGAGAGTGCGACAGAGGCACTGGGTATTTTAACTACCCGGGCCCAAAGTGTAGCAGGCATACCTCCGGTTCTGGCCATCGCACTGGGAACATCGCTGATTCCGATAATTTCGGCAGCTTATGCCCGACGTGATGAAGTTCATCTTAAGCGTCAGATTACGCTGGCTTTGCGTATTTCCATTTTGACAGGTATGCCGATAGTATTGGCCCTCTCTGTCGCCGCCTATTCCGTGAACGGACTGCTGTTTTCCGGTCTGGGAGGCAGCGGAATCGTCGCCATGCTGACGATCGGGACGATTTTCCAGATTACGATGATGACGACCAACTCGATCCTGCTGGGGATGGGGAAATCGCGGATCTCCATGTATTATGTGCTTGCCGGGATTCTCGTGAAGCTTGCGGGCAGCTTCCTGTTCAGCAAAATATTCGGTATTTACGGTATTATCGGCGCAACCGCACTCTGCTTTATCGTCATTACTTTGCTGAATCTGCGCATGCTTAAATCGATTGTGCCCTTTGAGATTATGGGCAAACGCTGGGGCGGTTTCACCGTTGCCGTATTGGCGTCCGGCGGGATCGGCTACGGCCTGAACGAAGCGGGTATTATACTGACCCACTTCATGCCTGCACGCATTGC
>CAKMKL010000419.1 GCA_927443375.1 uncultured Paenibacillus sp.
TATAACTAGCGATAGTATTAGATTTCCAATTGCATATAGAATCCACATTATTATTGGTTTGAATTCAGCGCTTGCTTCCCTATGATCCTCCCAGATATCGATCTGAATCATTAGGAAATAAACCCTTTAGCGAATCCGTAAAACCTCTGGACAAAGCCGGAGGTTTTTTTTGTTTTGTCTCTTGCAAAGTAGCAAAGGGCATGATATTTTTGATTTGAAATTTACTTTATGTTAATCGTTAACTTATGGTAATGTATTCCATGTTTTGAGAGAAGGTTAAAAAACACATACCTAAATTTATTCTTCAGACTTGTACTGATACCTAGACTAGTGAAGATGAACAAAAAATAAGGATTCAAATGATTAAATATGAAAAAGCCTACAGCCTGGCGGCATCCTATAATGAAAGCGGAAACAACGATAAAGCGCAAAAGGAACGGGGACGTAAGCTGTATTTTTGCGGATCATGAAAGCGATTAAATAAAGGGAGATGGATACTATGCAATCAACGAATTTGGCAAATGAACTTCTGGTACCCGCAGCGGCAGCGCCTCAGGCCGAAGGTAAATTAAGCTTCAGGGAAAAAATCAGCTACGGACTGGGGGATTTGGGCTCCAACCTGATGTGGGGGATTGTCGGAAGCTTCCTGCTTTATTTTTATACTGACGTAGCCTTAATTCCGGTAGCAGCTACAGGAACTCTGATTCTGGTTGCACGGATTCTTGATTCAATTATAGACCCGGTTATCGGCGGCATGGTCGACCGGACCAATACGAAGTACGGCAGATCGAAGCCGTATATCCTGTTTGGCATTATACCGTTTGCCATTATGCTGATTCTGACCTTCACCAGCCCTGATATTTCTGTAACCGGCAAAATCATTTATGGCTCCGTTACATACATTATCGCCGGCCTGCTGTACTCCCTGGTGAATGTACCCTACGGTGCGCTTATGCCAATGATGACCAGAAGCGGGGAAGAGAAGAATCAGCTGTCCAGCTTCCGGATGGTCGGTATGGCTGTCGGCAGTATTATCGTAACCGCTTTAACAACGCCTATGGTTGAATTTTTCGGCGGGGGTAATGAAAAGACAGGTTATCTGTTCACTACTATCGTTTTTGCCGTACTCAGCGCCATTATGTTCCTCATAGTCTATAAAAATTGTAAAGAACGTTATGTAGAGCCTGTATCTGCTGTAAAAGAAAAAGGGGTTCTGCTTAAGACTTATAAAAGCGCATTCAAGAATACACCATGGGTAGCTACAATATTGTTCTCACTGCTGCTCTTCGTCCGGACAGGGGCTATTGTCTCGATTACGATTTATTTCTGCCTGCATGTGCTGCATAACCCGAGAATGATCTCTATTCTGCTTCCGTCGCTGTATGTGTCTATATTGTTCTCTGCTGCTATTACTCCGGCGTTCCTGCGGAAGTTTAAGCAGCGCAAGGGCAACATTATTGCCAATGTTTGTTTTATGATCGGAGTAGCGATTATGCCGATGCTTGAAAATAATATGATCCTGTTCGTTGGCGTGTGGTTCCTGGCTAATGTGATCGGCGGAATCAGCTCCGGTGCCGTGTTCAGTATGATCGCCAATTCCGTCGACTATAACGAATGGAAATTCAACAAAAAGGCCGAAGGCACCCTGTACGCCGGATACAGCTTTGCAACAAAGGTCGGAATGGCACTGGGTAGCGCTGTTGTGGGATATACACTGGCTATATCCGGCTATAATGCTGAAAATGTAACGCCTGAGGCTTCCTCTGCCATCAATGTATTATTCTTTGTGATTCCGCTTGTGTGTACGGTACTGCAGATTATTGCCGTTTCCTTCTACAAGCTGGATGCCATTCATCCGCAGGTTGTCCGTGAGCTGGAACAAAGAAGAAGCGCAGTATAACTAAGCTGTAAACGGTTGATCAGAACTGGAATTTTGCAATGCTGTAAGGTTTCGGACTTATGGCATTGCTTTTTTTTACAACTAAAGATTACTGTAAGTAAATGATTAAACGAGAGTACATAATTAGAGGGAGAAGTGTGCAATGGATAAAAGTCAAAAGCTGTACTTACGGAAGTGATGGTCGATCTGATCCAGCAGGAAGCTGCCTGCCTTGGCCACACCGCCGCCGATCACAAAACGCTGCGGGTTGACCACCACCGACAGCAGTGCCATGGATTTACCCAGATAGTCTGCAGCCCTGTCC
>CAKMKL010000420.1 GCA_927443375.1 uncultured Paenibacillus sp.
AGATGCGGCTGAGGCGCCCGGTGACTACAAGGCGGGCGACAAGGTTGCCCACGGCAAATGGGTCACAGGCACCATTGTGTCCGTCACGGGCAGCGGCAACGATTCGGAGCTGCAGATCGCTTTTCCGGCACCGGTGGGTGTGAAGCGGCTGCTTGCCGGATTTGCCCCGATCACCAAGGTCGAATAATCCCGCCAGGGATAGCGAATGCATTTTTAGACTATACAGAGTAGTAGATGTGTCATTCACATACTAGACATTATCCTTATGACGGAGGGATACGCCCGGATGGACGTTATGCATACCATGGAAGAGCTTGTGGCAGAGCTGAATCAGTTCAATTACCACTATTACACCTTGGATGCGCCGCAGATCAGCGACAAGGAATATGATGTGCTCTATGATAAGCTGGTTCAGCTTGAAGCGGAGAGCGGCATTGTGCTCCCTGATTCTCCGACCCAGCGTGTTGGAGGCGAGCTGCTGAAGGGCTTTACTCCCCACCGGCATCTTGCACCTTTATGGAGCCTGGATAAGGCGCAGAACATCGAGCAGCTGCGGAGCTGGAATACCCGGGTGTTAAAGCTGGTGAACGATTATAATATGAAGAACCCTGAAAAGCCGCTGCCGGATCCTTGCTATGCGGTAGAACTGAAATTCGACGGGTTGACCCTTAACCTGACCTATCGTGATGGTGTGCTTGTACAGGCTGCAACCAGAGGTAACGGGGTAACGGGTGAAGGGATTCTCGCTCAGGTGAAGACCATCAAATCGGTGCCGCTCACGATTCCCTTCAAGGAAGGCCTGATTGAAGTCCAAGGTGAGGGAATCATGAATCTGTCTGTGCTGGCTGATTACAACACACGTGCAGCCGAGCCGCTGAAGAATGCCCGCAACGGAGCTGCAGGTGCACTGCGCAACCTGAACCCGAAGACCACAGCAGACCGCAGGCTGAATGCTTTCTTTTATAATGTGGGTTATGCCGAAGGCGTGCAGTTTGCCGATCATCAGGAGATGATGGCTTTCCTGCGGAATAACCGTTTTAAAGTGAATCCTTATCTTACTTATTTCGATAACTTCGATGAGGTGACCGAGCAGCTGGCTGAGATTGAAGCGAGCCGTTCCGGGCTTGATTATCTGATCGATGGTGCGGTTATCAAGGTGACCGACTTCCGGATTCGCGAAGCGCTGGGTTATACCGATAAGTTCCCGCGCTGGGCAGTGGCGTACAAGTTCGAGGCGGAAGAAACGACAACCATTTTGGAATCGGTCAGCTGGAATGTAGGCCGTACCGGCAAAGTCACTCCGCTTGCGCGTGTAGAAGCAGTCGAGCTGGCGGGTGTTACCGTCCAGAACTGTACTCTCAACAATGTAGGAGATATTGAGCGCAAGAACCTTAAATATGCGCTGGGGACCCGGGTCTTCATCCGACGCTCCAATGATGTCATTCCGGAAATTCTCGGCAAGGTAACCGAAGAAAATGACGGCGGGGAGATCATCTTCCCGGACAATTGTCCTGCCTGCGGGTTCCCGCTGGAAATGCGCGGAGCGCATCTGTTCTGCAACAACAAGCTGGACTGCAAACCGCAGATTATCAGCCGAATTACCCATTTCGCTTCCCGTGATGCAATGGATATTGAGACGTTCAGCGAGAAGACTGCAGGCCAGCTGCATGAGGAATTGGGCGTGCGTGAGCCGGCCGATTTATATGAACTGACCTTCGAGCAGCTGGTAAAGCTCGACCGCTTCGGGGAGAAGAAGGCAGATAATCTGATCAGAGCGCTGGAGGAGAGCAAGGGGCGTGATCTCGCTTCATTCCTGTACGCTCTGGGGATCCCGAATACCGGCAAAGCGACAACCCGGATGCTGGCTGAGCACTACCGCAGTCTGGAAGCCGTAATGAACGCAACCGCAGAGGAGCTGGCGGGTCTGCCCGATATCGGCGGAATTGTCGCTGAGAGCATTGTAAGCTTCTTCGCGGATCCTTTTGTGGCGACCAGCATCAACCGTATGCTGAACCTTGGCGTTGAGGCCAAAGCTCCTGAAGCCCCGCGCCAGGTCAATACCAACTCCTTCTTCAGCGGCAAAACGGTCGTCTTAACCGGTTCATTGCAGAAGCTGACCCGGGAGGAAGCGGCGGAACGTCTGGAGGCTCTGGGGGCCAAGGTGTCCGGAAGTGTCTCCAAGAAGACAGATCTGGTCATTGCCGGGGAAAAGGCGGGCAGCAAGCTGGCCAAGGCACAGCAGCTCGGTATTCAAGTAATAGAGGATGAAGAAGAACTGATCCGGCTGCTTGAAATGTAAGTTGGCTCCGGTTAGCGAGCATACCAATGCAAGAACAGGGTCCTGTGATCGATTCGCTCTTCGGCGAAAGGTTACAGGACTTTTTCGGCGTTGGAGCAATATATGAACAACTGATAATTTAATACAACCCGTTACTTATTTTGACAATTCGTTAACCTTTCCAAGGTAAGCTTGGTTAAGAATCATTATAACCAGGAAGGGGTATACAATGAAGAAGCTTATGAAGGGCATCGTTTTTGGAGGATTGGCTGCAGCTGTAGTTTCGGGGGCAACCCTTGCGGGAGCAGCACAAAGTACAACTAAAGCAGGGGTAACGGCCAAAGCGCAGTCTCAAAACCTCATCGTTCTGATTGGAGACGGTATGGGGCCGGCACAAGTTTCTGCGGCAAGATACTTTCAGCAATACACCAAAGGTGTCAATCATCTGAACATCGATCCCTATTATGTAGGACAAGCTACTACATATGCGGACCGTGGAGAGGACGGCGGGAAAGTTGTTTCGGGGATCGTCACAGATTCCGCTTCAGCCGGTACTGCATTTGCTACAGGTCATAAAACATACAATGCAGGGATCAGTGTGTCCAACGAGGATGTATCTAAACCGTTTGCTTCCATTATTGAAGCTGCCGAGAACAGCGGCAAGGCAACCGGTCTTGTGACCACGGCTCGTATTACCCATGCCACACCAGCCGTTTATGCTTCCCATGTCCGCAGCCGCGATAATGAATCAGCGATTGCCTCGCAGTATCTGGAGAGCGGTGTAGACGTCCTCATGGGCGGTGGCAAGCAGTTTTTTGTAACCAAGGATGAGAAGGGTAAACGTACAGACAAGAACATTCTCCCTGACTTTAAAGCCAAAGGATATACAGTGGTTGAGAATACTTCGGCTCTAAATGCGCTCACCTCCAAAAACACTAAGGTTCTGGGTCTGTTCGGCAGCTCGCATGTTGCCTATGTTCCGGACCGGACGGCGGAAATTCCAAGTCTGGCGCAAATGACCTCCAAAGCGCTGAATATTTTGTCTACGGACAAAGACGGCTTTGTCATGATGATTGAAGGCGGACGGATTGACCACGCCGGTCATGCTAATGATCTTCCTACACTTGTTCAGGAAACACTCGACTTTGATGCCGCATTTAAGACGGCAATTGAATTTGCGAAGAAAAACGGCAACACTTCTGTGGTGGTTACAGCAGACCATGAAACAGGAGGCCTGTCCCTCTCCCGCGATAATATTTACGAAATTAATATAGATTTGTGGGATAAGCAAAAGCACTCCTCCGAAAGCCTGGCAGCAGCTCTTGAGGCAGCGCAGACACCGGAAGAGATCCGCAGTATCGTAACGGCGAATACATGGATTACAGATCTTTCCGATGAGGAAGTTACCCAGATCATGAATGGCGACGGTTCCTCTTATAAACGTGAAGGCGCATATAATGCAGTGATTTCCAAGCGCCTGCTGGTGGGCTGGTCTGGTCATGGGCACTCCGCAGTGGATGTCGGAATCTGGGCGTATGGTCCAATCGCAGACAAGGTGAAGGGTCAGGTGGACAATACACAAATTGCAAAAGCGGGCGCAGGCATTCTGGGTCTGAGTTTGGAGAAAAGATCCGCAGAGCTGCAGTCCAAATATTTGTATCCAAAATTTAAAATCAGCCGCGACAACGAGGTGCTCTACCCGGCCGGAGCACTGGCCAAAGCGCTTGGAGGAACTTTTAAAGGGGATGCTGCTACTGCGAAGCTGAGCCTTGCGAAGAATACTATTGAGGTTAACCTGACGGATAAAACAGCCAAGCTGAATGGCAAAACAGCTGCTTACACAGTTGATGTTGATAATGGCGTATTGTATCTCCCGCTTAGCGCATTCAGTCAGCTGAAAGGCACAACCTTAACCTGGGATGCATTGTCCGAACGGATCATATTGAGATAGGAGTGGCCTGTTTGCTCCAAATTCGAGATTTGCAGAAACAATTTAAGGTTGACGGAAGAGTTGTGCGGATCCTGGATATACCCGAGTGGAAAGTTGAAAAAGGAGAGCGTGTAGCCATTACCGGACCCAGCGGGTCCGGTAAAAGCACGCTTCTGCATCTGGTTAGCGGTATTCTGCGGGCAGACAGCGGTGAAATCGCGGTGAACGGCCAGCCGCTTCACAGTTTGGCAGAGGCAAAGCGCGATGCCTTCCGTGCTTCCAACATCGGCTATGTGCTGCAGGACTTTCATCTCATTCCTTCACTGACAGCCAGGCAGAATGTTGAGATTGCGATGACTTCCCGGCTTTCGCGCAGGGAGAGAAAACAGATGGTTGACTATTGGCTGGAGCAGGTGGGATTAGCTGATCGGGGCCAACATCTGCCTTCCCAGCTGTCACGCGGCCAGCAGCAGCGGGTCGCGATTGTACGGGCACTGGTTAATCAGCCGCCGCTTCTGCTTGCAGATGAGCCTACAGGCAGTCTGGATTGGGAGACAGCGGATGAGATTTCCTCGCTTTTGCTGGATTTAAGCGAAGCCCATGGACATACCTTAATCGTCGTAACTCACGACCTTAACATGGCGGACCGCTTTCCGCACTGCCTGAACATTCAGGATATCAATCAAGTGCGCCGTGAGGCATCGCCTGAGCAGAGGGTTCTCCGCGTGAAAAGAGAAGAGGTATCGATATGAGTCTGTTCAGACTGACTCTACGGAACGTGCTGCACCGGCGGTTCTTATCCTTGCTTACCGTATGTGCAGTTGCCATTACGGTTGCTTTTATTGTTCTGCTGACTTTGTCCCGGGAGAGCGTGGAGCAGGGTGCCAAAAAAGGCTACGGCCCATTTGACCTTGTCATTGGAGCAGCAGGCAGTGAGACTCAGCTGGTGCTAAATACCTTTTACCATATCGGTGCGCCAACCGGAAATATTCCGCTTGCCGTTCTGGATCAGGCGAAGCAGGATAAATCCGTCGATCAGGCCTTTGCCATGACAACAGGTGATAATTTCAAGGGCTTCCCAATCGTCGGGATGGATTCCGGCTATTTCTTTACCCGCTACGGGGACAGCAAGCTGCAGGAAGGTGTTATGTATACCCGTACTGGTGAAACCATTGTTGGCGCTTATGTCGCCGAGTCTCTGGGACTGAAAGTAGGCGATACCTTTTCGGGTGCGCACGGGCTTGTGCAGGAAGAGGGCCACGAATCAGCAGAAGATGAGCACGGAGAGAATCATGTGGCTGGAGAGCACGGCGAAGAACACGATGAAGAACATGCCCATGAGAGCTTCCACTACACCGTAGCAGGCATTCTCCCTAAACTCCACACCCCGGATGACCGCGCCGTATTTACAACCGTGGACTACGCCTGGGCCGTTCATCAACTTGCACCTGAGGATCGGGAGATTACGGCAGTTCTGATCAAACCGGCCAGTCTGTTAGGGGCTCACGATTTGAAGCAGGCACTTGACGGGAGTAATGGTGTTCAGGCTGCTTATACAAGCAAAGCGGTGTCAGATGTGCTGAATGCGGTAGATCAGGGATCCAGGCTGCTAAGCGTGCTGACGGCTATCTGTGTGCTGCTGGCCGGTATTGCGATTCTGTTGTCTCTGATTGCAGCTGTCGGAGAGCGCACCAAGGATGTAGGACTTTTGCGTCTTCTCGGAAAATCCAGGGCTTATGTATGGCTGACATTAACCAGTGAAGGCCTGCTGGTGACGGCTGCTGGACTCATATTCGGTCTGCTGCTCGGCCATCTCGGAGCTTATCTGCTGAAGGATGCGCTATTCTCCCAGGCAGGTATCCAGATAGAGCCTTATCATTGGACAGCGGAGCACTGGCTCATTGTTGCAGGCGCACTCTCCATAGGTTTGTTGTCCTCGCTGGGGCCGGCCTTCCGGATGTACCGGATGCATCCGCTCGCTTTGTTCAAATCATAGGAGGGACACACACTTGATACGATTACAGGGAAAACTGATCCTGATGTCGGCAGCCGTTATAAGTATACTGCTGCTTCAGGCATGCGGTCAGGACAAGGCGGATGAAGGCAGCGGAGAATCCTTTGCTTCCGCGGCAGAAGCTTCGGGCAGCTCTGACATATTGGCTGCAGCTGAGGCGACTGCTGCTCCGCAAGCTTCTGCAGAGGCCTCTCCTGTGGGGGAGAACTCTCCGGCAGTAGAAAACGCGGCTGTCACTCCCGGCCCTGCCCTAACTGAGGCGCAAACGGCAGTGCCATCCGATGCCTCTGCCCCAGCCGCTGAAGACAAGGTACCGCCTACGTCCAAGCCTTCATCTAAACCTTCTGCTTCTGCAGCGGCCGTTACACAGAAGCCTGCCAAGAAGACTGCAGGCTCTATCTCGGGCGCTGCATCTTCTGCTCCTACACATGGTGCTAATTCGGCAGAGGCCAAGGTTCCAGGCAAGGACAGCGCCGGACCGGAATCCGCACAAGCCAGCTCCGTCCCGGCGGCCAGTCCGCCCCAGTCTGCAAATGTAGCGAATCCGGTTGTGGCGTCTTCCTCAGGGAACACAAATATTAATTGGAACGAATTTTTTGACGGCAGTGACCAGACCCGCCCATCAGAGCGCTTCTGGGATCTTAGCGGCAGCAAGGTTACGATAAAAGGCTTTATGGGTGAAGTCCTTTCCTTTGAGAAGAACTGGTTTCTGCTCATTCCGGAGCCGGGTGCAGAATGCCCGTTCGATAACGGCGATGAGACCTACTGGAACAAGATTATGATTGTGTTTGTGCCTGAAGGAAGCAAGCTCCGCTATACTTCGGGCCCTCTGGAAATATCGGGACGCCTGGATGTCGGGATCAAGATTGACGAGTCAGGCTACAAAACCATGTTCCGCCTGTACGATGCGTCCTTTAAAAGCCTTTAATACTCCAACTATAAAAGCCTTCTTATCCCGCGGGATAGAAGGCTTTTGAAGTTTAGCTATAGATGACACTCGCAGCAGTTATACCCGTTTAGCACCGGGCACCCAGGCGTCCTTATCATAACCCCGCTGTTCCCAGTATCCGACATGATCTTCTTCGATTAATTCGATCCGGTTCAGCCATTTAACAGATTTGTAAGCATACATTTGCGGAGTAATCAGGCGTACCGGTCCGCCCAGCTGATTAGAGATTGGCTGCCCGTCATGCATAACCGCGACCATCACGTCCTCCATCCGGGCTTGAGCAAGCGTAAGAGAGTCGGTATAGACACCGTCGCCGGAATAGAACTTGACTGTGGAGGCTTTGTTCTGTACACCAGCCATATCGAGCAGTTTATAGAGAGGGAGGCCCTCCCATGTGTTTTTATAGACGGACCAGCCGGTGACGCAGTGAAAATCACTGACCTGCACCTCTCGCTGCAGCCTGACGAACTCTTCCCAGTTCCAGGTGAAGGCCTTATCCACCAGACCGTTGATCGTAAACGACCAGTTGGAGTTATCGAAGGCGGGAATGTCCGTTACTGTATACACCCGGAAGTGTCCTTCGGCACCGCCGCCAATTGGCGGAGAGGAATCAGCGAGCGGAACCGGATCCGGGACCAGTGCATTGGCATTATTGGCTGCATACTCTGCAGTACCTGGCAACTGAAACGACTTGCCGATCCATTTTACAAAGGTGGGGCCGACCGTAATCGCGAGACCGGCTCCCACTGCAAGCTTAATGAATCCGCGCCGGGTATACACTGGCTGGGGTCCACCGGTAGCTGCAGGACGCTGCTGCCCGCCCGGAGCACCCCCACTCTCGCCAGCGTCCAGCTCAGGGATGACAGAACGCTTCTTAGGCTCCTTCAGCCATTTAACCCGGGTAATGGAGTGATAGATAATGACAGGAAGCCCGATCCAGGTGAGGAGATCATGGACCAAAAGCGCCATATTGGCTGCCTTCGGTCCGGCAAGTCTGAATTGCCACAGCACAATACCGGATACAATCCAGCCGACAAGAAGAATGAGCACGAAGATTACGTTTGTCTTTTGGGCGGTTTTGCCCTGCAGCCTTTTCCAATGCTTGGCGGCAAGCAGCAAATAATAGATGACCGGAATAAGCAGAACCAGTCCAAAAGCGATATGAGCCCATTTTAGCCACACTCTGCCTTCGCCCAGCAGTTCACGCCAGAAGCCGCCCACCAGCAGCAGTCCGCTCAGAGCCAGAAACAGCACCAGCCATGCATTCCACATATGAATCGAGACCAGCTTTTTTCCGTACCCTTTGCGGATATTACCCAATATCTTGTTCAAGCGTTATCCCTCCTCAAGCCTCCGGAGCTGTACCGAATATTTCAAGTTTGAATTAATTGTACCGCAAAAAACAGCGGTTGAATAATTTTGCTATTCAGCAGACCTGCCGTCGCTGCAGAATGTGCCAAAAAGCCCATCAATCCCCGGTAACGGAGAGTGATAGACCTTAGGAAGTAACTTGTTATGAAAGAGTTTTCCAGCTATTCAGCCGCCCAGTGCTCCAGCTTCTTATCACCAGGCAGCAGAAGCGCAAGCAGGCCGAGCAGCGGAAGGAAGCCGCAGGCTACGAACACTGTTGTGATGCCAATCCGGTCAATGAGTTCACCGATGACTACGGAGCCGATACCGCCTAGTCCAAAAGCCAGCCCGGTGATAAGCCCTGAGACTGTGCCGATATTGCCAGGGTACAGCATCTGCGCATAGATTACTGTTACCGAAAAGCTGGATAGCAGTACAAAGCCGGAGATTACGAGAAGAACTGCAGCCCAGAAATGATTTACAAAGGGAAGCGCAAGCGCAAACGGCACTGTACCTACCATGGAGATCAGAATAAGATTACGCCGCCCGAAACGGTCAGCAAGCGGGCCGCCAAAAAAAGTACCTACGGCACCGGCTGCCAGATACATAAAGATGTAGACTTGCGCATCATCCAGCTTCATTCCGTAATTATCCATTAAGTAGAAAGCATAATATCCGCCGATGGAGGCGCCATACCAGGAACGGACAAAAACGATAAAGACGAGAATAACGGTGGCGATCAGGATGCTTTTACGGCGGGCGGGATCGATTGTGCCTGCTGAGGACTTCTTACGGAACGTGTACCCCGCATTCAGCATTTCACGGTACCACCTGGCCACATAGGTCTGAACGGCGATTCCGGCAGCTGCGAAAACCGTGAACCCGAGCGCACCAATCTGTCCGAATGGAATGAACACCCACTTCATGAGCAAAGGTCCTAAAGATTGTCCGGCGTTACCGCCTACCTGAAAGATCGACTGGGAGAGTCCTTTACGCTGGCCTGCCGCCATGTGAGCGACGCGCATCCCTTCCGGGTGGAAGGCTGCCGATCCGAACCCTACGAGCATGACAGAGAAGATAACCAAAGCATAATTGTCTGCAAAAGCTAAAAGGAACACCCCGGCAAACGTACAGCACATGCCAAGCGGCAGGAGGATCGGGCGGGGTTTGCGGTCGGCGGCATAACCGATCACCGGCTGGATCACCGAAGAGGTGATGTTTAAGGCAAAAGCAATCCAGCCCACCTGGCTGAAGGATAAGAGCAGATTATCCTTTAGCGTAGGAAACATCGCCGGAATAAGCGCCTGAATGGAATCATTGAATAAGTGTACAAAGCTGACAGCCAGCAGAATCCTGTAAATCGTAGCCTGCTGCAGATTGTGCTGCTCCCGGACTTCCAAAACAGACGAGGGAGTGTCCGTGGGATAGTTACTATTACTGTTCATCTGAACTCCTTTCCAAGCTGATAATAATAGGAACGAATCGGAGGGGATTCAATAAATCCTATTTTAGCCACAACCAAAGCGTTATGGAACTCAATTTGTGCCCCGGATAGGCCAAATATACACCGGATTGTTATTTTGCAAAAAAAGCTTGCAAACATCTACCCAGCATGATATATTATCTCTTGTGCTTATGAGACATCAACGCCGAGTGATTGGCTGAGAGAAAAATAAGTTGACAAGTAATAAAGAAACATGATATGATCTAATTCCTGTGCGAGAGACACAATGTTGAAACGCCGGGAGCAAGTTCTTTGAAAACTGAACAAATGGAACGCGTTAATTTTTACAAGATTCATTTAATGAATCGTCAGTTTCAAAATGAGCAATCGCTCTTTCTAGATAGTT
>CAKMKL010000421.1 GCA_927443375.1 uncultured Paenibacillus sp.
CGAGTAACTTTACCGCTCTTCGGATCAATGTGCATTACATTGGACACATGGATCGAAGCTTCCTGCTCGATGATTCCGCCTTGCGGATTCAACTGGTTCGGCTTCTGGTGTTTCTTCACCATGTTTACGCCTTCTACCAGGACGCGGTTTTCACGAGGATAAGCAGCGATGACACGGCCTTTTTTACCTTTGTCTTTCCCGCTGATCACAAGTACCACATCATCTTTTTTAACGTGCAGTTTATTGTTATGGGATTCCAGAACTTTTTTCACTCTAGGCATTTATTACACCTCCTATGACTAGCCTTCTAAGAACTTCACGTTACTTCATAAGTAACTTATTAGATTACTTCCGGTGCCAAGGAAACGATCTTCATGTAGTCTTTATCGCGAAGTTCGCGAGCAACTGGTCCGAAGATACGGGTTCCGCGTGGGCTTCTGTCGTATTTAACAACACCAGCTGCGTTTTCGTCGAAAGAGATGTAAGAACCGTCTTTACGGCGAACAGAACGTTTAGTACGAACAACCACCGCTTTAACAACATCACCCTTTTTGACAACGCCGCCTGGTGTTGCTTGTTTAACGGAACAAACGATCAGATCACCGATTGCTGCTGTACGGCGTCCAGTACCACCCAGTACGCGGATACACATCAGTTCCTTCGCACCAGAGTTGTCAGCCACATGCAAACGTGTAAATGGTTGAATCATTATTAATTTCCTCCTTCCGGAAAAACTTCCTGATTATCCTAGATGATAACCGCTGCTTCTACCACTTCAACAAGTCTCCAACGTTTGTCCTTGGACAACGGACGAGTTTCCATGACTTTAACAACATCACCGATTTTCGCAACGTTTTCCTCATCATGTGCCTTGAATTTCTTCGTGGACTTGATGCGTTTGTGATACAAGTTGTGCTTTTTATAGGTTTCAACAGCAATTACGATGGTTTTATCCATTTTATCGCTGACTACTTTACCGATCAGCACTTTACGTGCATTACGTTCTTCGCTCATAGTTAGCCTCCTTCCTGATTACGGATCTGTTGATCCGCCCTCACTTAACTAATCCCAAGTACTCTTTGATGGATAACGGTTTTAGCACGAGCTATTTCCTTACGCACATCACGAATCCGAGTCGGGTTATCCAGTTGGCCTGTAGCCAATTGGAAACGGAGATTGAAGAGTTCTTCTTTGAATCCAGCGATCTTCTGTTCAATCTCGGCAGTGGTTAAGTTGCGAAGTTCATTAGCTTTCATTTGCTTCACCACCCAATTCTTCACGTTTCACAAACTTAGTCTTTACTGGCAGCTTGTGAGCGGCAAGACGCATCGCTTCACGAGCGATTTCTTCCGACACGCCTCCGAGTTCGAACATAATCTTGCCCGGTTTAACTACGGCTACCCATTTCTCAACGTTACCTTTACCACTACCCATACGAACCTCAAGAGGCTTTTGAGTAATAGGCTTATCCGGGAAAATCTTGATCCAAACCTGACCACCACGTTTGATGTAACGTGTCATTGCAATACGGGCAGCTTCGATCTGTCGGTTCGTGATCCAAGATGGTTCCAATGCCTGCAGGCCGAATTCGCCGAAGTTCAGCTCAGTACCGCCTTTTGCCATACCCTTCATGTGACCGCGTTGTTGCTTGCGGTGTTTAACGCGTTTTGGTACCAACATGATTAGTTGCCTCCTTCCTGAGCAGCTTGTTTCTTAGCTGGGGGAAGAACTTCTCCACGGTAGATCCATACTTTAACGCCGATACGGCCATAAGTAGTATGTGCTTCAGCCGTTCCGTAATCGATATCGGCACGAAGCGTATGAAGTGGAACTGTTCCTTCGCTATAACCTTCTGAACGGGCAATCTCAGCGCCGCCAAGACGTCCGCCAACTTGAGTTTTGATTCCCTTTGCGCCGGAACGCATAGTTCTTTGAATCGCTTGTTTCAGAGCACGACGGAACGATACACGACGTTCCAATTGTTGTGCAATGCTTTCAGCAACCAGAATTGCATCCAGTTCAGGGTGCTTAATTTCATTGATGTTGATGTGGACTTTTTTGCCACCGGCAATTGCTGTAACTGCGCTGCGAAGTACTTCTACTTCTGCCCCGCCTTTACCAATTACCATACCTGGTTTAGCAGTGTGAATAGTAACATTCACTCGGCTTGCCGCTCTTTCAATCTCGATGCGGGAAACAGAGGAATCTTTCAACTTGCCTTTAAGGTATTCACGGATTTTGACGTCTTCCATTAACAGAGTACCGAAATCTTTACCTGCATACCATTTCGATTCCCAATCGCGAATAATACCGATTCGGAGTCCGATTGGATTTACCTTTTGACCCACGTGTTATCCCTCCCTTATTTCTCAGATACCACCAAAGTAATGTGGCTGGTACGTTTATTGATCCGGCTTGCACGACCCATGGCGCGCGGACGGAAACGTTTCATAGTAGGACCCTGGTTAACGAAAACCTCGCTAACGAACAAACTGTTCACGTCCATGGAGTAGTTGTGCTCAGCATTGGCAATCGCCGAGTTAAGCAGTTTTTCAACTACCGGAGAAGCGGATTTTGGAGTGTGGCGAAGAATTGCAATAGCTTCCCCCACTTGCTTGCCGCGAATCAAGTCAACAACCAGTTTCGCTTTACGAGCAGAAATCCGCACCGATCTAGCATGTGCTTTTGCTTCCATTTATTTTCCCTCCTCTCGAACGAAGACCTTTAATTATCTTCTTGTTTTCTTATCGTCACCCGCGTGGCCTTTGTAAGTACGTGTTGGCGCGAACTCGCCCAACTTGTGACCTACCATATCTTCCGTTACGTATACTGGCACGTGTTTGCGGCCGTCATATACACCAAACGTATGTCCGATAAACTGAGGGAAAATTGTTGAGCGACGGGACCAGGTTTTAACAACGACTTTCTTTTCTGCCGCGTTCAATTCCTCAACTTTTTTCAGCTGGTAGCCATCAATGAACGGCCCCTTCTTTAAACTGCGACCCATGTGTGAATCCTCCCTTCATCCGGTTCTTCAAACCGCGAATCGACGCTTCGCGCTTGCTAACATGCCTGAAGCGTCTTATTTTGTGCGGCGGCGAACGATATATTTATCAGATGCCTTGTTTTTCTTACGCGTTTTGTAGCCGAGGGTTGGTTTGCCCCAAGGAGACATTGGCGATTTCCGTCCGATTGGAGCGCGGCCTTCACCACCACCGTGTGGGTGATCGTTAGGGTTCATTACTACCCCGCGAACTTCAGGACGTTGGCCAAGCCAGCGACTGCGTCCAGCTTTACCGATTTTGATCAATTCGTGATCTTCGTTACCTACGGAACCGATGGTTGCACGGCAAACGCTCAAGATTCTGCGAACTTCGCCGGAGTTCAAACGAACGGATACGTATTTTTCTTCTTTACCAAGCAATTGAGCTTCTGTACCAGCAGCACGAACTAACTGTCCGCCTTTACCTGGTTTCAACTCGATGTTGTGGATAACTGTACCTACCGGGATGTTTTCCAGTGGAAGGCTGTTACCAACTTTGATGTCGGCTGCAGGGCCGGACTCTACCTTATCCCCAACTTTAAGTCCTTTAGGAGCGATGATGTAACGTTTCTCTCCATCGGCATAGTGGATCAAAGCAATATTAGATGTGCGGTTCGGGTCATACTCGATTGTAGCAACGCTACCTGGTATGCCGTCTTTAGTCCGCTTGAAGTCGATGATACGGTATTTACGTTTGTGTCCGCCGCCGTGGTGACGAACCGTAATTTTACCTTGGTTGTTGCGGCCCGCTTTTTTGCTCAGCGGCGCAAGCAGCGATTTCTCAGGCTGGTTTGTTGTAATTTCTTCAAACGTAGACACGGACATACCGCGTCTTGCCGGAGAGGTCGGTTTGTACTTTTTGATTGGCACTATAGTTCCCTCCTTACTTTAAGAGTATTATTCTACCGCTTCAAAAAACTCGAGCGGTTTGCTGTCCGGGCTAAGCTTCACGATGGCTTTTTTCCACTCTGGAGTGTATCCGGAGTATTTGCCATAACGCTTCAGTTTACCAGGTACGCGCATTGTGTTCACACTAACTACTTTAACTTTAAAAATAGCCTCGACAGCTTTTTTGATTTCGGTCTTGTTAGCACGGATATCCACTTCAAAAGCGTATTTCAATTCGCTCATGTATTCGGATGTGCGTTCCGTAATCACCGGACGTTTGATAATATCACGAGGATCTTTCATTACGCGAACACCTCCTCTACCTTCAGAACTGCTTCTTTAGTGATGATCAGTTTGTCGTACGTCAGTACGTCAAGAACATTGATGCCGTCAGCCGCTACGAATTTCACCCCAGGGATGTTACGAGCGGAAAGTGCTACATTGTCGTCATAGCTAGGAGCTACGATCAAAGCTTTAGCACCAACCTTCAGGTTGTTCAGAATAGCTGCGAATTCTTTCGTTTTCGGAGCATTCATTGTCAGGCTATCCAATACAATGATGTCATTCTCGAGTACTTTCGAGGACAACGCGGATTTGATGGCCAAACGACGAACCTTCTTAGGCAGTTTCCAGGAATAGCTGCGTGGTGTTGGTCCGAAGACTACGCCGCCGCCTTTCCATTGTGGAGAACGAATGGAGCCTTGACGAGCACGACCTGTACCTTTTTGTTTCCAAGGCTTACGTCCGCCGCCACGCACTTCAGAACGTCCTTTTACTTTGTGTGTACCACGACGAAGGGAAGCTCTTTGCATAAGTGCAGCTTCGTGCAGGACATGCACGTTCGGCTCAATACCGAATACTGAATCACTCAGTTCAACTTCGCCAACTTCGTTACCACTGATATTAAAAAGTGTTACTTTTGGCATTTCATGTTCCTCCTTTCTTGGGTAATTATTTCTTAACGGTTTCTTTAACTTTCACGAAGCTGTTCTTAGGACCTGGGATAGCGCCTTTAACCAGCAATACGTTACGTTCAACATCCACTTTGATGATCTCAAGCTTTTGAACCGTTACGGTCGTGTGACCCATGTGTCCTGGAAGGCGTTTGCCCTTAGGAACGCGGTTAGCTTGAATCGAACCCATGGAACCCGGTCTTCTGTGATAACGCGATCCGTGAGCCATTGGTCCGCGGCTTTGTCCCCAACGTTTGATGTTACCTTGGAAACCTTTACCTTTGCTAGTGCCAGTTACGTCAACAAATTCGCCTTCAGCGAAGATATCAGCCTTCAGCTCTTGTCCAACCTCGAGTGCCCCGAGGTCAACACCGCGAATTTCACGAACGTAGCGCTTAGGTGTTGCATTTGCCTTTTTGGCGTGACCTTGTTCAGGCTTGTTGGAGCGACTTTCTTTCTTATCAGAAAAGCCCAACTGCACTGCTTCATATCCGTCGATATTCAGGTCTTTCTTTTGCAGTACTACACAAGGGCCAGCTTCGATAACCGATACAGCGATCACGTTACCTTCTGGAGTAAACACTTGAGTCATACCGAGTTTTTTTCCTAAGATACCTTTCAATGTTGACACCTCTTTTCTTTTCCTAGTTGCTTAATGGTAGAATTACAATTTGATTTCGATATCTACACCGGACGGTAGATCCAAGCGCATCAAGGCATCCACAGTTTGTGGTGTAGGATTCACAATATCGATCAAACGTTTGTGAGTCCGTTGTTCAAACTGTTCACGGGAATCCTTGTACTTGTGTACCGCACGGAGAATAGTAATGATTTGCTTCTCAGTTGGCAGCGGGATCGGCCCGGATACACCAGCACCCGAACGTTTTGCTGTTTCAACGATTTTCTCTGCGGATTGATCAAGAATTCTGTGGTCGTATGCTTTCAAGCGGATACGAATTTTTTGCTTTGCCATTTTAGTCCCTCCTTCTATCGCCCAATTT